>JAUVDF010000203.1 GCA_030595455.1 Fidelibacterota bacterium
GTCAGCATTCGAATGCAAGCTGGGTTTATCAGAGAATCGCCTGATTTGGACGTTACGCGCCTCCTGAACACGCTCCCTGACTACAACTGATAGCTCACCATCCTGCTTAGCAGCTAAGTCTTCAAAAGGGATAGCAGGAACCTCGATATGCAGATCAATGCGATCTAAAAGCGGTCCAGATATCCTAGCCATGTACTTCTGAATCGTCATATTACTGCACGTGCAGTCATGCCTGGGATCGCTGCTATAACCACAGGGACAGGGATTCATGGCACTCAGTAGAATAAAGTTAGCAGGGTAAGTAAGGCTCATACTGGCTCTACTGATCGTGACTTCAGTGTTTTCCAGAGGTTGACGCATGACTTCTAGTACATTCTTTTGAAATTCTGGCAGCTCATCCAGAAATAACACACCATGGTGAGCCAGACTAACTTCGCCAGGACGTGGAATCCTACCGCCACCCACCAGGGCAGCATCTGATATTGTGTGGTGTGGCGAACGAAAGGGACGTGTGGCAACCAATCCCTCAGTTTTAACCATGCCAGCAATAGAATGTATTTTGGTGGTCTCTAGCGCCTCATCAATGGTCATTTGTGGTAGAATGGTGGGGAAGCGTTTGGCCAGCATAGTTTTCCCGGAACCGGGAGGACCAATCATGAGCACATTATGACCACCGGCCGCCGCCACTTCCAGAGCGCGCTTCACATGAGCTTGGCCGCGGACATCAGCCATATCTACTTCATAATTCTGAGCTTCAGAGAATAGTAAATTCGCATCTACTTCCATGGGATTTATAAATTTCTCACCATTTAAAAACAGAATAGCGTCCAGCAGTGTATTTACTGGTATGACCTCAACATCACCGGTAACCGCGGCTTCTTTAGCATTCTGGGACGGTAAAATGAGTCCCTGAAGTTCACTCTCATGAACACCAACTGCTGAAGGAAGGGCTCCTTTAATGGGGCGCAGGCTGCCATCCAGAGATAATTCGCCTAAAAGTACATAATCATCCAGTTTTTCATGTATTACGAACCCTAAAGCTGCCAGAATACCAATGGCGATGGGTAAGTCGAAGGCAGATCCTTCCTTTTTGATATCAGCTGGAGCTAGATTAATGGTGTAGCGCTTTGGGGGAAACTTGAACCCGCTATTTTTGATAGCAGAGATCACCCTTTCTTTGCTTTCACGTACAGCAAGTTCGGGTAACCCGACTGTGTTGTATCGAAAAGCCTGTCCCTCAATATTGACCTCAACTTTGACCTGGTATGGATCAATCCCAATTAGTGAACTACTTAGTACACTTGCCAGCATAGCTAACTCCCTTTTTAAGTAAAATGACGTGACAAACTTACCGGAATAAACCGATAAACATTCTAGGTGTGTGTTATGGATTTAACGCTGAGAACCGGTGAGGTTTACTGACGGTTCTCTATGATGATATTACTTTAAATTAGAACTCAAAAACTGAAACCCGCTATCGGCGGGTCATGAAACTCAAAAACTAATAGCTTACATGCAATCCTGATCAAAAGCTTGCTCAATGATGAGCTTATTCATGTATTTCCAGCGCTCCTGGTTAGACTGAGCTTGTGAAAACGCAAAGTTGAAGGCTGCCATACTATCGAATCCATGTTTCCGGGCTAGTATTTCCAGGAATACGGGATCCTGTAGCATATCAGGTTGATTTTTATTAAGGCACTCTGTTTCAACTGCCAGAGCGACAATATTTAATTCCATTTCAGTCAGGACAAAAGCAGTCTGAGGTGTTGCTCCCAGTGGCTTGTAGGCTAGGACCTGATCAAGTTCTATTGCTGAATCAATACTCTTCTTAGCTTCGGCAGCTGCGATTTTTCTTTCAATAGATTTCTGTTCTAAATCTTCATCAGCAGGCAGTCTGGAGTTTGGGGCTGTGGACTTACCCCAGAAAAGTTCCAGAACTGATTTATCATTAGCACGGAGCTTCTGATGCGCATACTTAACTGCATTCATAAAGGTGTTAGATTTATTAGAGTCAATCTCATAATAAAGATCAATCCAGCCAATAAACTCTTCCATTGCAGCATCGCCAGAATCTTCCATGGCCAACAGGTTTTGCCAGATCACAAAGAGATTATCAACTTCTTTATTAAAGGTATGCATTTTCCGGGGGGATATTGCAATAGTCTCTGTAGCGAGTTTACGCGTTTCGTAGGCACTGGAAATATAAGCAAATAGAAAGGTTTGTTTCTCAGAAGGAGTTAGTGCTGACCAATATATGCTCTGAGCGAAAGCAACATGATCCTCAGCTGTATTTAAGCTGTTTGGCTCTTGAGCAAAAGTCAGAGAGAAGCAGGACAATACGAAAATTGTGATACTGAAAAGGGAGATCCTCATAAACATTCCTAAATATTTTGTCATATTGCTCTAAATGTAAGCTCAGATTCAATTTGAAGTACAAAAAAATTATACTGGATCATATAATTATTCCTGCAGCCCAGAATTTACGGATCTACCCAGTAGCCTTCACTTTTGATAAGTTCGATCAGTGAGTCAACGGCTTCAGCCTGGGGAACGTGTGGTCTTACAACGAGCTGTCCACGATAAAGTGATATCTTACCAGGTCCAGTGCCAACATACCCAAAGTCAGCATCAGCCATTTCGCCCGGGCCATTCACAATACAGCCCATGATACCAATTTTAAGCCCTTTGAGGTGTGCTGTACGCTCACGTATTTGGGCAGTAACCTCTTCCAGGTCAAATAGCGTTCGACCACAGGAGGGGCAGGCGATGTACTCAGTTTTAGTCATTCTGCTTCTGCTGGCTTGCAAAATACCAAAACTAATGTCATTAATATCAGATGGTGCTGC
>JAUVDF010000119.1 GCA_030595455.1 Fidelibacterota bacterium
TTACCATCCACAACGATTGCTGAACTATCACCTAGCAATAGACGCAGTTGTGAATACTGGCCAACCTCAAGTTCTTCTTCCAGCAGGGTTGCCATTTGACCATTAACCAATTCTAGAAAATCTATGGTTGTGTCAACTTCGCTGAGAACAATCCAGCCATCTGTTGAATCTGCACTACTGTCAGCAACTGCCTGATGCACACTCACTTCAATGATATTCAAGAAGATATGATCAACATCTCCCTGAAAAGGTGCATCGAAAGTCTGGATCATCATGGTACCTGATGCTCCTTGATCATCTGTGATTTCACATTGACTAACTAACATTACAAGCGCTAAACCTGATAATAATATTCCAAATACTTTTTTCATAACATCGTCCTTTCGACTATTTATATACAGCGTGAAATTATAGTATTTATTACCAGATTGATGTGATTTGTGGCACAATATATCCGCAATCTTATAGGGCATTCTAATGTTGCTATATAAGGGATGATCGACTATTTTTCAGCTTAAGCGTTCGTCATAACAATGGTGTTAACTCCTCTTAAAGGTTTTCAATTAAAGAGGGGCAATAGCTCATCATTGAATTCTTTAAAATGTGTTTATACTGGAATGGAGTTTCATCATGATCATTGATATTATCCTGCCACTTTCCCTTGTGTTTATAATGTTTAGCCTGGGCTTAGGTTTAACAATTAATGATTTTAAAAATGTTGCTCAACAACCCAAGGTATTTGCAATTGGAATCATCAATCAGATGGTTCTTTTACCAGTCGTTGCTTTCGGTCTTATTACCTTTTTGGGTCTAAATAATGAGATGGCAGTTGGTTTGATGATTCTGGCCTGTAGTCCGGGTGGTGTGACTTCAAATATTATCACCAAGCTAGCTAAAGGCGATACTGCTCTATCAATCTCTTTCACTGCTGTTGTGAGTGTAGCAACAGTAATTACACTACCCCTGATTACTGGATTCTCAATCAACTATTTTATGGGGTCTGAAGCACCTGCAATCAATGTGCTATCACTAGGTTTAGCCATGTTCTTTATTACCGCCATTCCAGTTGCCTTAGGATTATTCATTCATCATAAAGCTGAGACTTTTACGAAGAAGTTTGAACCCAAAGCCAGTAAGATATCAGCCATTCTTTTTATTCTGATTGTCATAGGAGCTCTGGCCAGTGAATGGGAGGCTTTTGTTAATAACGTTACCGTTCTAGGTCCAAGTATTGTGGCCCTAATCATCTTAATGTTATTATTAGGGTATGGAACTGCCCACCTCTTTAGGATGAGAGAGCCTCAGGCCGTCTCAGTTGCTATTGCAACGGGGATCCAAAATGCAACAGTCGGTATTACGGTTGGCAATCTGATTTTACCCAGCGGTGAAGGGCTCTCTGTGCTAAGTTTACCATCGGGAGTATATGGCATACTCATGTATCTGGTCGTCCTCCCAATTGTATTTGGCTATGTCAAATGGGTTCATGCTAAAATTGACAATTCTTAAAAGCAGCTAGATTTCATTAAAGGATAAGTCACTTTTAATTATCCTTAGATTTTAGTTTGTGTTTGACAGTTTGTATATTGTTCTAGCTGCCTGGCTTTATTATAACTCTTCTCACCGTATAGCATAAACTTGACCCCGTATGCAGTAGTCTTAATTATGACAGCTGATAAGCAAACTAATTGACATTACTAAATATTTTTATATCTTAAGCCAAAGTTCTTATGTGGGGTTTTCTATTTGATCGCAGATTTCTGTGCGATTAGTGATAGGTTATAAGTCCCAGATTAAGAAGTCAGTTTGTTAATCAAACCAAGGAGAAACAGAATGAATGACGCACTAAAGAAAGTAAAAGAAATAATCAGCGGCCTGGTAGGTATCGTAGTTGCATTTCTTGTACTGATTGTGTTCGCAAATATGGTATACGAGACCGGCATGGATCCCATTGGAGGAATCATCGCTTTTCTTGGAAGTTTTCTGAATAATGGTTTTGCAGGCCTACTGGCCCTGGTTGTATTTGTCTGGTTTCTTGATAAATAAACGGGTACCCACTAGTTGCCATCTAAATCCTTTGTATATTATCGGGATTATAAATCTCTCTAGTTGGAGGCATTCATGAAAGATGCGCTTAAAAATGTATCCGGATGGCTAAATAGCATCATTGAACTTCTCGTTTCCTTGATTGTATTCGGAGTCGTCATTGGAATTCTTTTCGGTGACACCTTCGGTGTAATTGCAGGTATAGGAAATCTAATGGAGAAGTTTGGCGAAAACGGTTTAGCCGGACTAGTTGCCTTAATTTTGATCGTAGTCTGGTATCAAAAAAAATAGGTAATTAACTAAATACTAAAAACAAAAAGCCCTGGTACTTACCGGGGCTTTTTATCTTATGCTAACTCTGCAAGATTCTTAAATGTTTATTGCCTCACTAAATCCCTCAGGTGCCTCACCAATTTATATATTTGATCATCATTATATTGGTGAGCAAAAGCTGGCATAGGGGCTCGTCCATTTTTAATTGTTTGGACTAATAGGCTATCACTCTTCTGCTGTGTACTATCAGATAGTAGATTGGCAGGCTTAAAGGCTGCAGCCAGCACCCCATCCCCACGTCCACTCTGACCATGACAAAGAGTGCAGCTCTGCGCAAACAATAGCTTACCAGATTTCAAATTCGACTGCTTCTCATCTCCTAAGAGCTGTACTGCCAACAAACAAAAACCAGTTATAGCAACTGTGAGCAATGGAACTCTATTGCTCAGGATATTTAACAACCATATTCTCGATTGCTGGAATTGATTGCAGGTAATCAAATATTGAACCTAAATCCTCTTCTGTCATGCCAGCATAATAGGTCCAAGGCATAAACGTGTTTGCCTGACCTTCAACTAAGGGAATATATTTGGTTGAGTCACTGTCAAAGGCTTTGAAGCGAGCAACAAATTGACCTTTAGTCCAATTCCCAATACCTGTATTTTCATGTGGGGTAATATTCGCTGGAGCAACAGAGCTGCCATCAGGCAATTTGAAAGGTGGACTTCCAGCCATATAACTTTCCATAATGAACTTGCCAGTTTTTGTACGTGGTGTATGACAATCGTGACAGCCCGCTATGGTCATGACATACTTTCCATATTCCAGAGTACCTAGAGTTGGAGCTTTTGCAGGAGCTTCCTTTTCAGCAGGTATAGTACGGACTATTACATTCAATGGGAAATTCAATCGACGCTCTGGATGTGTCGCTTCAATCGGTTCGAGCGTACGCAGATAGGCAACAACAGCATAAACATCCTCTGTGGACATGTGGGCATAGTTCTCATAAGGCATCAATGGGAATAGAGGTGTACCATCACGGCTAAGTCCCGCAGTTACTGCTCGTATGATCTCTCCATCAGTCCAATCTCCAAGGGCGAAAGGAGTTATGTTTGGAGAAGTGATACTCCCTGGCATGCCTACTTTCTCATCAAAAACGTCTCCACCGGCGCCATGAGTTTTGGGATCAATTGGAGCCGAATAATAGGACCAATCGCGTACACTATGACAGTCCATACAACCAGCAACAGATTCTACCAGATATTCACCGCGTTTCAGGTTGTGTTCTGAGCGTTCAACCATAACCGTTTGCGGTGGACCTACTTTGATACAGGCTACCAGTATAATTGTGCTGATCATGACAAGACTAAGACGCATCTTTACCTCCTCACCCCCGAGTTAATCGTAATGATGACACATTATATCATATTTATAGTTAAGTGAAAGTACTTTTTGATAGTAGCAATCATTAGCATTGGCATGCTGCTAGCTTCTGCTTTTATAATCTATTTCTCTTTAAGTGTGGAGATGATTACAGAATAAACGAACTGTGAGTGGCTTTTGTTAGCCTCCGACAGCTATCCTCAGTATCTGACCTGTCATCCAGGCAGCATAGGTACCGACTGCATAGCCTAGAACCGCCAGCAGAACGCCCACAGGAGCCAAAGACGGGCTAAAGGCCGAGGCGACAATAGGAGCGGTAGCCGCTCCCCCAATGTTGGCCTGGCTTCCAACTGCGATAAAGAGACTGGGAGCTTTGATAATCTTGGCAGTTATCAATAAGACAGTAGCATGCACCAGAATCCAGATCATACCCAACAAGAATAAATGAGGGCTATCAGCAATGGCAAAGAGATTCATTTTCATACCAATTGTAGCCACCAGAATATAGAGAAATACGGAACCAAGCCTGCTGGCACCGACTCCTTCCAGCTGGCGAACCCTGGTAAATGATAAGATCAAGCCTGCAGTAGTGGCGATCACAATTAACCAGAAAAACTCGCTGGTCAGGCTAAATCTAGCTAAAACTGGGGAGGTCTCTTTTAAAAATGGAGCCAGATTATCAGCAATAAAGTGGGAAGCTCCGGTCACGCCAAAAGCAACAGCTGAAAGCACTATCAAATCTTTCAATGTGGGAATTTTACTAATTTCAGCATGGTAATTTTCAGTCTTTTCCTGAAGCTCCTTAATGCTGCTGGT
>JAUVDF010000046.1 GCA_030595455.1 Fidelibacterota bacterium
TTCGCCTTCAAATTCTTCTCCGGCAACGGGAACTCTTACAATAGCGTTGACCATGGCTGCGGCAGCCTCAGCAGCTTCAGCATTCTCGCCGAAGACATAAACAAGACCTTCTTGTTCAATCTCTACTGTGGCACCAGTTTCTGCCTGGATACCTTTAATAATCTTACCACCTGGGCCAATAATATCACCGATCTGTTCTTGTTTAATCTTGATGGTGATAAAACTCGGTGCAGTGGGTGACAGTTCTTCACGAGCAGCTGGTAAAGCAGCTTCCATGATACCGATAATGTGCTCACGACCTTCTTTGGCCTGTATTAAGGCTTCAGTCATCAGCTCAGCACTAATACCTTCGATCTTGAGATCCATCTGGATAGCATTGATACCGTCTTTAGTACCAGTTACTTTGAAATCCATATCGCCATAATGGTCTTCATCACCAAGGATATCAGACAGGACGGAGAAACGTTTTCCATCACTGATCAAGCCCATGGCAATACCGGCCACAGTCTTGTTGATACCAACACCGGCATCCATAAGTGCTAATGAACCACCACAAACGCTAGCCATTGAGGATGAACCATTTGATTCAAGAATCTCAGAAACCAAGCGTACGGTATAAGGAAAATCTTCCTTTGCCGGCAGGAAAGGTCTCAAGCTGCGTTCAGCAAGGTTACCATGTCCAATTTCGCGACGACTGGTAAAGCCGATACGACCTGTTTCACCAACACAATAAGGTGGGAAGTTGTAATGTAGATAGAAGGATTTTTTGTAATCCTGATCCACATTATCAATGATCTGTTCATCAAGTTTAGTTCCGAGTGTCGTGATCACTAATGCCTGAGTTTCACCACGAGTAAACAAGGCTGAACCATGCACTCTTGGTAACACACCTACTTCAGCTGTAATCTGACGAATTTCTTTGAGCTTACGTCCATCAACCCGAACACCCTTAGCCATGATCTGTTCACGGATATTGGCTTTTAGACGACTGTCAAAAACACCACCGACTACTTTCAGGTGATCAGGGTATTCTTCTTCGAATTTTGCCATGAAGGCATCTTTCGCTTCATTTCTAGCTTCCTGACGCTCCAGTTTCAATACGATAGAGTTAAGCTTGCTTAGTTCGGCCTCATCGATAGCTGAATCTACAGCTGTCTTAATGGCTTCCTTCTCTTCATCAACTGGGACCTCACGTTTTACCGGTTTGATCTCATCAATGATGCTCTGCTGGAAGGCTACAACTTCAGAAATTGCTTTCTGAGCAAACACCAGGGCTTCAACCATAACTTCTTCAGATACTTCCTTGGCTTCACCTTCAACCATCACTACATCTGTAGCTGTACCGGTAATGGTGATATCCATCTCAGATTCTTCTGCTTGAGCATAAGTGGGGTTCAAGATCAACTCACCATCGATGCGTCCAACGTGGACTGAAGCAACAGGTCCGTTCCAGGGGATATCAGAGATAGACAATGCAAAAGAGGCACCAATAGTACCTAGTGCATCAGCTGTATTCTCACCATCACTTGAAACGACTGTGATCATTACCTGGGTTTCATTGCTAAAACCTTCAGGGAATAGTGGACGAATAGGTCTATCCGTCATTCTTGAGCTCAGAACTTCTTTTTCAGAAGGTCTGGCTTCCCTTTTAAAGAAACCACCGGGGATCTTACCACCGGCATAACTTTTTTCACGATATTCTACTTGAAGCGGAAAATAATCCCGCGTGTCGTCTGCGTATTTTGATGCTGTAGCTGCAACTAGAACGGCAGTTTCGCCATATATAGCAAGCACAGATCCACCAGCTTGTCTGGCCATACGACCAGTTTCCAGGCTTAGTGTTCTGCCACCAAGCATCATTTCTTTTTTAATCAAAATTTCTCCAATTCCTATTTACGTATATTAAGCTTTTCAATCAAAGCTTTATACTGCGCTATATCTTCTTTCTGAAGATAGCGTAACAAACGACGACGTTGTCCAACCATTTTGAGCAATCCACGACGACTGTGATGATCTTTTTTAAAGGCTTGTAAATGTCCAGTCAGGTTACGAATCTGAGTTGTCAGAATGGCAACCTGTACACTGGTAGAGCCTGTATCTTTTTCGTTTTCACCATACTCTTTTATGAGAGCGGTTTTTTCTTCTTTTGTTATTGACATATGTCCTCCTTCAGACATCTCGATAATTTTCGATTATCGCTATACATGTTTTCTTGTCATTTTCTAATTGTTCTATTAAATCTTCTACACTCGAGAATTTCTTCTCATCTCTTAATTTCTGTAAAAATTCCAGGGTCACTTCTTTTCCGTAAAGATCTTCAGATCCTGCTGGAATATTAAAAAGGTTCACTTCTATCGTGATATCAGACCCATTCTTAAAAGTAGGTCTAACGCCTACATTGCACATCCCAAAGCTCGAAAATTCACTCGTTGTTACCCTGCTGAGGTAAACACCTCTGTTAGGTAACAGTTTGTTTTCAACGTGGGGCTCAATATTGGCAGTGGGAAAATTAAGGCTCTGTCCCCTTTGCTCACCTTTAACTACCAATCCAAATAAGGTATAGGCATGTCCCAACATTGCGTTCGCCAGATCCAGACGATCAGATTGAATATGATCTCTGATCATGGTGCTACTGACGGGAAGGTCCTCATTATTAATGGGACCAACCACACTTACACCATAGCCGTTTTGCGCTCCCCGCTCACGAAGCCAGTCAGCATCGCCCTCTCGCTGATGTCCAAACCGATGGTCATAACCAACAACGACATGCTTGACTCCCAGCGATTCTTCAAGCACTTTTGTTGTAAATTCATCAGCACTCATACCGGAGAAACCCCGGTTAAAGTCCAAAACCAACAAAATATCAACAGGAGCATACCGTTTTATGAGAGTGGCTCGTTCGTCAATACCGGTGAGCAACCTGATCGGTCGCTTATCACTATCTCTCAGCAGTTGCTGAGGATGAGGGTGAAAAGTGATCACTACCGAAGGCAATTCTCTGGCTTGCGCCTCTGTGATGCATTCCCTGATCAAAGCCTGATGCCCGCGGTGAATACCATCGAAACTACCGATAGTAGCCACACAACCTGAAAGCTCAGGAATATCTTCTATGCAGCGGACGATTTCCAATTTTCAATAAACTCTGGTATGCTTAACGCATCCTCTATACGGTAGTCACCTACCGAAATTCTTTTTAATTCTTCTACGTAGGCCACGGATCCAAGTTGACGACCAATATCTTCAGCTAAAACCCGGATATAGGTCCCTTTCCCGCAATTAACACGGATGTTGAGTAAATCCTCCTGAAAGGAAATCAGTTCAATGTTATAGATGGTTACGGTACTGGGTACACGCTCAATAACCTGACCCTGGCGAGCTGATTTATATAATCTTTTGCCTTTAACCTTTTTGGCAGAATACATGGGCGGGATTTGTTCAATCTCACCAATAAAACTATTCAATACCTTGCTAATCTGGTCACTGGTTAGCACGGGAACCGCTTGTGATTCGATAATAGTTCCTGTACGATCACCGGTATCCATCTGATGACCTAATTTGATCACAGCCTCATAGCTTTTGGGTAAACCCATAAACTCACTTTGGCGTTTTGTATTTTTACCGGTTAGAACGATAAGAACACCTGTGGCAAAGGGGTCCAGCGTACCTGCGTGACCAACCTTTTTAATTTTTGTGGTATAGCGAATTTTATTAACCACATCGAAACTAGTCCAGTCCATGGGCTTATCAATGTTGATGATATGCTCAGCCCCAATCATAAGTCTTTCATCACCTGATTCATCTTGTCAGTATATTCGAGTGAATCATCAATAAAGAATTTTAAATTAGGGACATATTTTAAGGGAACTTCCTGTCCAACATGATAGCGAATACGACCACTCTGATTTTCAAGTGTTTTAAAGCTAAAAGCGATGTCCTTTACATTACCATAGATTGTAAAGTAAACATAGGCCAGTTTTAAGTCTGGAGTCATCTTTACCTTCGAGACAGAGATAAAACCAGGTGTAGAATTGGCCAGATTCAGGATCAGGAAGTCAGCAACTGCAGCTCTAACGGCTTCTGCAACTCGTTCTTGTCTGGAATTTCCCATTTTACTTATTTAACCTGAGTATTTCTATTTGGAGACCGTATCCAGTTTACGCTTGATAATTTCCTCAGTGTAGAACTCGATTACATCTCCGACTTTAATTTTATTAAAATCTTTGAGCGAAATACCACATTCGTTCCCCTCAATGACTTCTTTAACTTCGTCTTTAAATCGTTTTAAGGCATTTAGCTCGCCGCTGAAGATGATCTCACCCTCGCGAACCAGTCTGACCTTTGCATTACGCCGAACGACACCAGATGTAACCATAGATCCGGCAATAAATCCAATTTTCGGAATTTTGAAAAGATCGGTTACTTCTGCACTACCAATCTCAGTTTCCTGGATATCAGGTTCAAGTAAGCCTTCCAGAGCGTTATAGACATCGTCTACTGCAGCGTAAATCACATCATAGTAGCGAATCTCTACGTCATCGGCTTTGGCCAGAAGTCGAGCGTTACTATCGGCTGTGACGTTAAAGCCGATGACGATCGCACTGGAGGCAGCTGCCAGGAGTACATCAGATTCTTTAATCATTCCAATGCCACGGTGAATAATGCGTACGGCAACCTCACTGGTTGACAGTTTCATAAATGAATCAGCTAAAGCCTCAATCGATCCATCTACATCACCCTTGATCAGCAGTGGCACTTCCCGAGTTTTACCCTCTGAGATCTGGCGTGCGATTTCATCAAGAGTTAGATGGCGCATACGCTTAAAGTCTTGCTCACGACGGACTAGTTGCCTTTGAGTACTGACCTCACGGGCTTCTTTGTCATTTTTCATGACAACCAGATTATCACCTGCTTTAGGTACATCACTAAAGCCTAATATCTCTACTGGTGCTGAGGGTTCAGCAAACTTAATTCTATCGCCCTGATCATTCTTCAATGCTCTAACACGACCAGAGAAATCACCACAAACAAAGGCGTCTCCAACCTTTAACTTTCCACGCTTAACCAGCACTGTTGCAACAGCTCCAAGACCTTTATCCAGTCTGGACTCTACCACAATTCCACGAGCCATACCAGTTGGTTTGGCTTTCAGATCCAGCATCTCAGCTTCAAGAAGTACTGTTTCAAGTAGATCTTCAACATTAGTACCATGCTTGGCAGATATTTCCACATCTGGAATTTTTCCGCCCCAGCTTTCCACCAACATATCTCTTTCTGAGAGTTCGCGGCGTACTTTTTCAGGATCAGCTCCGGTTACATCAATTTTATTAATAGCAAATATAATGGGGACACCTGCTGCCTTGGCATGATCAATCGCCTCGATGGTCTGTGGCATAACCGAATCATCAGCAGCAACGATAATAATCACAATATCTGTAACTTGAGCACCACGTGCACGCATAGCTGTAAAGGCTTCGTGTCCAGGTGTATCAAGGAATGTGATCGTTTTATCGCCTTCAACTTTTACAGAATAGGCACCGATATGCTGGGTAATTCCACCCGCTTCACCGGCAATAACATTGGCGCTACGAATATGATCTAGTAAAGATGTTTTTCCATGATCAACATGACCCATGATAGTAACAACTGGTGGTCGTGCTTCAAGTTCTGATTCATCAACCTCTTCGTGGGCGATTTCCTCTTCTTGAATCGTGGCTGTATCATCTTCAAATTTTACCTGAACTTCAAATTCTTCAGCCAGGAGTTCGATAGTGTCTTTATCAATTCTTTGATTGATAGTCACCATCATACCCATTTCCATACATTTCCCGATAATATCGGCAACATCGATCTCAATCAGATCAGCAAAATCATGTACTGAAACAAATTCGGATACGCGATAGATCAGATCTTCAACAGATTCTTCCTGTTTGCCTTCGCGACGTCGTCGCTTCTTTTTACCAGTGTCTATCGAAGTCATGACCTTCTTGATAGAGGCATCTACTTCTTTCTGGTCAAAGGTGCGTCGTCTTTTTCCTCTTTTGCTCTTATCAGCAGTACCTGCTTTTACAACATGCTTAATTTTTCGTTCAATCTTTTTAGCAATGATTTTATCAGCTGAGGATACTTGAGTTTTCTGGCCTTTTACTTCACCAGGGCGAAGAATAGTTGGCTTGGCGGCCTTTTTGGCTGCTTTAATCTTATCAAGATCATCACGCTCTTTTGTCGCTTGTGCTTCAGCAAGTTTACGAGATTCTTCTTCTATTTTATCTCTTTTTACCTGCTCGATGGCATCAACTTTATTCTGCTCTACTTTTCGCTTAGCATCTTCAATTTCCAGCTTACGCTGTTCTTCTGCTTGGCGTCTCTGTCGTTCTTCAGTATCGCGAGCTTGCTTTTCCTCATCAGCCTTACGAATTCGCTCTTCTTCTTCTTCGCGTCGTTGATCCTCGAGTGCTTTACGATCAAGTTCTTTCTGATCCTGCTCTATTTGAAATAGATCTGTAGCAAAATTCTTCATGATGATCTCGTACATGTCGTCATCCACAGGACTCATATGATTGGTCACATCCAATCCTTTATCCTTGAGAAAGCTGACGATCTCCTGGTGCGAGATATTAATCTGCTTTGCTATCTGATATATTCGTTTTGGTTTACTCAATCGTTCCTCTTTCCTCGTCGTTTGCTATACAGCAAGATACCCATAATCATATACGGAGCTTATCTATTACTGGCTTCAGCCGAGATTCCTACTTATTCACTGTCTCCGGATTTTTCATCCACTTCAACAACCTCTTCAATCACTTCAACTTCAACTTCAACCTTTTTCATAAGAGCGGTCATGAAGTCATCCAGGGATTTCTCACCCAGACCCTTAAATGATAACAGAGTTTCTTTGCTGGTGTTGACCACCTCGTTGACTGTATCAATACCATTCTCAGAAAGAATCGTGACCACTCGTGTAGGCAGTCCTTCAACCTCTTCCA
>JAUVDF010000056.1 GCA_030595455.1 Fidelibacterota bacterium
AGACCTGTTCGGGCATGATCATATAGACCTAGCTCAAAGTTGTCATGACAGGTAGCACAATCAGTCCCTAAAGCCTGGACGGGTTCTTGTTCCCCATGGCAGTCAGAGCAGCTATTCTCTGTATGATACGCTTTTAGCGACCAGCCGGTGAGTTCATGGCTAAAGCCCGTGCTGGGAGTATTTTTGTGACAAAACCCGCACTGATCATCCGCTTCCTCAGTTTTGTGGCAACTCTGACATGGCTCATGGTGTTCTTTGACTGTTTTATTTACGATCTCGAGAGATCCCTGATAGTCATGACAGGTTGCACAGTTTTCAGATTTGTGACAACTCACACAATCATAACGATAAAGCTTTATATGCTCCTCATGGTGAAATGTGACCATGGTCTCCTGTTCTTCCGGTGTCTCAAACGTCACAATTTCAGGTGACCCGATATGGGGGTGTTTTACAGAAAACATGTCTGTCTTATCCAAGGTTCGCCGCTTGTTGAAGCGAAACTTCTTTTGAATATGACAGGTTTCACACAAGCGCTCATTTGACCATTCCCGGTGGCAAGCCAGGCAGCTTCGATGATAAGCACCATTGATTGTGGGTTCCTCCAGAGTTGCTTCATCTGCATCATCCAGGTGGCACTCGGCACAGGCTGTATAGTCATCATCTTCGGCATAATGGTGGCAAACCACACAACCTTCACCCATATCGACCATCCGGGCATGATTCCCATGATTGAATTCAACTGGAGCGAAAATATTCTCTAAAAGATCGATACTGATTATCTCAGGATAGTCCTGTTCTAATTGCTGTGCCCCTAGAGCACTAAAGACTAAGATGAGAAGGACAAAGTTTGTGTAAGTTCTCAATATTTACCCCCGGTTTGACAAAAGTCCTTAGACTTTCGACTGCTTACTATCTGTCAATTATCTATTACTATGGCAAGTTGAATGCCACTTTCCAGAATTGATGCACACTCGATACATTCAACCCTGATGAAAATTACAGTTATGTAAAGGAATTCAACAATATCCCAGAAAATATCTAGCCTGTAAACCATTGTTATTTATGTCTTATGAAGATGTCTTTGATAAATAAAGCTGAATATGCACCCGAGGTGATAAACTGTTTATAGATTTGTTGAACTTTTCTGCAATTCGGTAGAAATCGCTTCGATATTTGATGTTGGCGTAATTGAATCAAAATTCATTTTGAAGTATTTGTCGTATTCTATCTTACTATATTATCAATACTTTAGACTGTCTTTTTATAATGCTTCCCATTGTGTTTAATTCTTCAACACTTGTAGATTATCTCTACAGCCTTCTGAATGGCTTCAGTATTGACTTTCGTGGTCCAAACTCAAAATGTATTGAAATTTTCAACACTTATCAGTTTTGCACCCTATTTATCACTATAGATCTATATTCCTGTAAATACTATATTTAACCTGACTAAATCGCCTTGGCACTGCTCTTGAAATAGATATGGTGAACTAAATAAGGAGGTTCATCATGGTCGTCATACTAGTCATTTTATTCGCCGCAACCGCCATATTCATCACCTGGTATCAAGGGATGAAGCGGTATCAAGCTTTAAGCGTTTCACCCATCGTGAAAAAGCCAGCCTATCAATTCAAGATGGAAAACTTAAGCATCCCCTCTGGGATTTATTTTAGTCCCACCCACAGCTGGGCCCATCTTGAGACCAGCGGTCAAGCAAAAGTTGGAGTAGATGCATTCATCCAAGGACTCACTGGTATTCTTTCCGCAATTCATGTTCCTGAGTTAGGTGCTTCGATCAAACAGGGTGATACTCTATTCAGCATTATCCACAAAGGTAAGAAACTGCTTATTACTGCCCCGGTATCAGGAAAAATCAAATCTATCAATACTGAAGCCCTGCAAAACCTAAGGATGGTTCATCGAGATCCGTATTCCTATGGCTGGTTGATTGAGATGGAACCCAGCGACTGGGAGAATGAGACTCAGCGGCTCTTCCTCGGACAGCGAACAGCTGCCTGGCTCAAGACAGAGATGTCTCGGATTCGTGATTTCTTTGCTCTTTCTGTTGCTACACCAGGTACAGAAAGTGGACTTGCCATACTCCAGGAGGGTGGTGAGATCGCAGAATGTGCATTGGCTTTTGCCGAAAAAGGTCTCTGGGGTTCATTCCAAAAATTGATTCTTGATCAGGCTAACGCTGAATTTAAAAGTGTTTCCTGACTCCTTAATCGTCAGGATAAAATAAACGTCTCATAGTTGTAGAGAGGAAAATACTAGTATGTCAATCGATAGACGAGAATTTCTAAAAACCCTGGGGGTTGCCGGAGCTGGTCTTACCGGTGTTTCAGCCCTGGGAAAATCCAAACCTGAACCTGATGCTGATGAATTTTATGCCATTCTGCATGATATTACGCTCTGTGAAGGCTGTCAAGAATGTGAACTTGCCTGTGCCGAAGCCAATAATCTACCAGAGATATCTGATGATGATTATCCAGACAGTGACATTAAACGTGAGCTGAAGCCAAATCAATACACTGTTATCAATGCGGTTGAAACATCCGTTGGTGAGGTTTATACCAAACAACAGTGTATGCATTGTGCCCAACCAGCCTGCGCCTCTGCTTGTTTAACTGAAGCCATGAAGAAAACTGAATCAGGTCCAGTTACCTGGGAAGAGGGAAAATGCATGGGGTGTCGATATTGCATGATCTCCTGTCCCTTTGATATCCCAAAATTTGAGTACGATAGCAATAACCCTAAGATTGGAAAGTGCCAGATGTGCTTTGATAGACTCCAGAAGGGTGAGGTTCCAGCTTGTGTTGAAAATTGTCCAGTCGGAGCTCTGACCTTTGGCAAACGAAGTGACATTTTAAGGGAAGCCCGCAATCGGATATTTGATAATCCCGGTACTTATGTAGACCATATTTATGGTGAGCATGAAGCTGGTGGGACCTCCTGGCTAAACTTGTCACCGGTACCCTTCGAAGAACTGGGTTTCAAGACCAACCTTGAGACCAAACCCTATCCTGAATTGACAAAGGGTTTCCTATATAGTGTACCCTCTGTATTCATCCTGTGGCCAGCCCTGCTTATGGGTTTAAGAGAAGCTACTCGCAACGATGATGAGGAAGGAGCAGATCATGAGTGAACAAACCCTCCAAGATGACTATGCTCCGACTCAGAACATCTGGAAATTCTTTAAGTCAGAGCTAAAACCACGCGGCAGTGTCTGGACTGTATTTAATATGATCTCAGTTCCCATGGTGCTTCTGGCAGCAGTTATTATTGTGATCCGATTTGTCTACGGTTTAGCGGCAGTTTCCAATGTGACTCAAAGTGTGCCATGGGGTTTATGGAAGGGTTTTAACGTGGTTACGGGTGTCGCCTTCGCTGGTGGGGCTTACGTTTTAACCTTTATGGTCTATATCCTGGGTATGGAAAAATACAAACCGTTAGTCCGAGTGACGGTTCTTAATGGTTTCCTGGCATATACATTCTATGCTTTTGCCTTAGTCCTGGATCTGGGAAAGCCCTGGAATATCATCAACCCGATCATTGGGAACTCTTTTGGAACCAGCAGTATTCTCTTCCTGGTAGCCTGGCACTTTATGCTCTATATCGTGGCCCAGATGATTGAGTTCTCACCTGCTGTGGCTGAATGGCTGGGCTCTGAACGGGCGCGTCGAAACTTGAAACGGCTCACTATTGGTGCCGTCGTTTTCGGGATTACCTTATCCACTCTCCATCAATCTGGTTTAGGTGCCTTGTTTCTCATGGCCAAGGGTAAGATTCACCCGCTGTGGTACTCAGAATTTATCCCCACGCTGTTCTTTATTTCCAGTATTTTTGCCGGACTAAGTGTGGTAATCTTTCAAGGAAGTATTCTACAGCGTGTATTCTCCTACCAGCTGGATGAGCATAGTGATGAGCGGCATAACATCATGATTCGCGGTCTTTCTCGAGTCTGTGCTCTCTCCATGTTTGCCTACTTCTTCTTGAAGATCATCGATATGGTGCATAACCACACTCTGGGTTATCTGATGTCACCTATGGGTGCCTGGTACTTACTGGAATTGATTGGATTTGTTCTGATACCAATGCTGCTCTTTGTTTATGGAGTGCGCATTGGAACCCCCAACATTATCAGACTAGCTTCAATCATGACCTTAGTGGGAATTGTACTCAACCGAATGAATATCTCCGTCATCGCCTATCGCTGGGATGAAATCCCCCGATATATCCCAACCTGGATGGAATTTGTCGTAACGATCTCCATTCTATTTGTTCAGATCTGGATTTTCCGCTGGGTTATCCACCGCATGCCCGTTCTGAGAACAATGGAAACAATGATACAGACTAGCAATATTGAAAGGTAAATAGAACCATGGAAAGCTTTACTTACACAAATATGTTTGCCACTAAAGGCATTGAATACATTCTCATCATTAGCTTCTTTCTCGTATTTATCCCTTTTTACAACTACTTGAAGGAAATTGAAGGACCGCTCTTTTCACTGTCCAATGTTCGTCTACCGAAGGGTGTTTTCTTCGACAGAACGCATACTTGGGCCTTCTTGAAATCAGCGGGACAGGTACAGGTAGGGATTGATGATTTTCTGGCTGCCCTTACTGGTCCGGTCTCAATTCAACTCATGAAACAAAATGGTGAAAAGGTTCATAGAGGTGAGCAACTTGCAACCCTGCTAAGTGAGGAGAAAAGCCTGAAAATATATTCACCTGTTAGTGGAACCTTAAGAAGCACAAATAAAAATATCCTTAAAACATTTAGTAAACGCACCCATAATGATTTTACCCAAAACTGGTTGTTTGATATGGAACCGGCTCATTGGGATATGGAAAAAACCATGCTCATTCTGGGTGAAAAAGCTCAGCAGTGGATTCAGCAAGAGCGGGCACGCTTGCGAGATGTTCTAGCATTTGCTGAACGAAAATATGATCTAAGCCCCCAGCCTGTTTTACTCCAGGAGGGTGGAGAAATTACTGATCATGTATTGAAATCGTTACCTCCAGAAATCTGGGATGAATTTCAGAGTGAATTTATTGATGCAGTAAGGAATTAAAATAAATAATGAGGTGTCAGCCTGTATCGGAAAATATTGGAACTGACTGGCACCTCAAATTTAAAATATGTTGAATCAGAGGAATTGATTTGGATTCACAAAAATGCATTTGGATGAAGGCTGGAGCAGTGGACTACCAGCTTTGTCCATTAAATCAGAATTGTGATCTATGTGATTTTCATAAAGAGATGATCAGGGGTTGTCGAACCCATTCTCCACAATCTGAGGCCGCTGAATTTACTCTGCGGTCTCCTGATGAATCGGTTGTTCAATTTCAGCCCGGATTGCAATACTTAAGTGGTCATTTCTGGTATCAAAAAGTTGCCTCCGGGCGTATTCGTCTTGGAATTGATGTATTTCTATGGCAGCTATTTTCTTCTATGCACAAAATGATCACACCAAAAACAAAGACGGTGCTTGTTCAAGACCAGTGCTTCAGTTGGTTGCTGCTTAAAGGTGGTATCATCTACCTTAAAACACCAATCGCTGGTCAAATCACCCAGGTTAACCCCCTCTTCCAATCTGATGTAATTCAAGGATCCCAGCTTCATCTCAGCAAGGAAAATGAGCTTTGGATCGTGGAACTAGAAGTCGAAGACCTGAAAGACGGTAACGGCCTCAGCAAAGAACAATATCTATACCATGTAAAAAGCGATCGCCAAAAATTTCAGAAACTTATTCGCTCAGATGAACCTGACGAGAATATTTCCTTCTCCAGAATATTCCACCTCAATAAGGATGAGGGCTCGAAATACTTGCAGGCGATCAGTAACAATCACGCTTTCGTATGCTGATTGGCATGTATTATGCACAATTACCCATAACAAATATCATCTAATTTGTGGTGATAATCTGGGAGTGGGTAGCATAGTGGTTGACCAATATCCAGCAAATCTAAGTACCTCCTCAACCTGGTTGAGGAACTTTATTAAGCCTAATTCTCTTTCTGGGCGAATTGTCATACTCATACTTTCAATATCCACTATTCTTTTTGTATTTTTAGCCTGGATTATCTTTTCCATGTCAAATAGTTATCTTGAGGATGTGACTACCCGTTGTGGTATGCGCATGGCTGGTGTCATCAATCAGACTATCAGAACGAGTATGTTTTCTGAAGATCATAGCGAACTCACAGCAGCGATCCGTAAAGTACAGGAGGTTCCTGGTGTTAATGCTATCCGCATCTTTAATGACCTCGGAGAAATCAAGCACCACTCACGCCGCATAGGCCTGGATAGCTCCTTGCAACAGCAGCCCCTCTTCCAGAATTCAATCGATTCAGGGAAATTCGAAATTAGAACCGTTTGTTTTCATAGTGAGGAAGATGAAAGCAATCGTATCATGATTATCCATGCACCCATATTATCAACCCCAGATTGTCAATC
>JAUVDF010000024.1 GCA_030595455.1 Fidelibacterota bacterium
CATCTCCGGCATGATAATGTCCGTGATTTTCATACTGCTCGCGAGCGGCTTTATTATGAGGACGAATTTTTATGTGCATCAGATCTCCAAGTGGGTTTAGTTTTTAAAAAACTGGATTAATTTATAACGCCAGGACTGCTTGTAACGAGCTTCAGCTACCCAACGGTCACGCCACTCCAACTCAGGCGTAATTTCGGTAAAGCCCAGGCTTTCATACACAGCCGAGTGAATTCGTTGGCGCCAATCAAAGTAATTTGGATACTTATATTTACGGTCGGGGTGAACCGCATTGGTCAGTAGAATAACAAATAGCTGGTTGTCTGGGTCAATCCAGATTGAAGTCCCAGTATAACCGGTATGACCAAAGCTATTTGGACTCAAATAGACACCTCCTGAACTCATTTCATGGGGACTATCCCAGCCCAGACACCTCGAGTTCTCCTCATCCAGCATATTGGCTCGTTGCGTAAACAGTTCAATCGTTTCTGCTTGAAAAATAACTGAATCACCCAGCTGACCCTGATATAGCATCATTTGGGCAAAGCGAGCAAGATCCAATGCCGTGGAAAAAAGACCAGCATGTCCAGTAATGCCACCCAGGGAATGGGAATTTTCATCATGAACATAGCCATGAATAAAGCCGTTTTCCAATTCACTAAACTCAGTGGGGACAATACGATTCAAATTTTGTGAGGGCAAATATGCCGTAGCAGACATTTCCAGTGGTCTAAAAATAACACTATCTGTAAAAGTTTTTAAATCCGTGCCAGCGACCTTTTCAATAACCTTACCCAGGGTTATCAGACCGATATCTGAATATTTATATTTGGTACCAGGCAGGGTGTCCAATTCAGACTGGAAAACGCTATCCAATAAGGATGCAGAAGAAGGAGCTTCCATCATATAAAAGCGTTTAAATGGTTTCATTCCAGCCGTGTGGGTCAGTAATTGCCGCACGGTTATACTGTCTTTCAGAGCCGTATTAAGTGAGTCTGGACCGGTAAACTCGGGGAGGTAGGACACTACCGTTGTATCCAGATTCAGTTGGCCATTCTCATATAGCTTCATGGCTGCTGAGGTAGTTGAAATCACTTTGGTTACTGAAGCCAGGTCAAATACATCTCCGCGATAGGTGTTTCTCTCATCTGAGTAAGTATGGCTGCCAAAATATTCATGTAAAAAGATTTTTCCATCTTTTCCAGCCAGTAAAACCCCACCTGGCCAGGCATTCTCTTCCAGCGCTTGATTGACGTAGGGCATGATCTTGCCTGGATCTGAACCCACTTCTTCCGGAGAGACGTGGAAAAGGATATTATTAATTTCAATGGGCTTTTTAGGCCTAAGCATTTTAACAGGACCAGGAAATGGTAATGGCAGGGCATCACGTTTCAAGCCGTGACCACGGTCTGCAATACCTGGAATACTAACCGGCAAGGTCCCCGTAATGGGAATCTTCCCTAGCAATGCATCGGCAATGCTCTCTTGTATTGTACGCTGAGAGCTGTAAGTGCACAAATACGCCGGTGTTTCAGGAAATGCTTGTATGAGGTAGGGTGTCCCCTGACTGATCAACAGGTAGCGCCTGGTCTTGGCTCCAATATGCTGGATTAGATCGGTTTGCTTAGCAATGAGCATGGTACGGTTCTTCTTCATCCTGACATTACTATCTACATTAATAATAACCAGGGCAGAATCCGGGATTGAATTCTTAATGTTCTGGTAGTAGTCTTCGTCATCCGAATTATCGACTACATAATGCTTTAGTGAAGGAAGGTATTTGAACAGTCTTTTTGCTACATGAGACATGCTATGATCTGATCGAGTATCATTGATGTCGACAACGTACACAGTTTCATCTTTTGAATCAGCCATCGGGAAAAAGAGATTCAAACTATCCCTGACCAGAGTCAGTGATTTATCCATCATTGTTTTGGCAGTCGCTACATTTTCTGGAGACCCTAATACAGCTTGAATCTGATTTAGATCAGTTAGTTTCTTCTCATGTAATCCAAGTTTTGATTTTAGGGTGAGAATACGCAATACAGACTCATCAATTCGAGCCTCACTTAGTAAGCCATCATGAACAGCTTCTTCAACGTAGGTGATTGATTCCGTGTAGTTATGATTTTGAATAATCAGGTCTGACCCGGCTTTAATGGTTTGAATTAAGGCATAGCGATCGGAATAATTTTTGGTAATGCCGCCCATAGCCATGGCGTCGGTAATGATAACTCCATCAAAACCCATCCGTTTGCGCAGGATATCCTGAATCCAGAAAGGGGATAGGGATGATGGTGTACCAGGCTCCATCTGATAACTCCCTGCGTCCAGGTGACCCATCATAACCAGATCAACACCGGCATCTATTAGAGCTTGAAAAGGTTTTAACTCAACCGACCATAGCCTTAGCGAATCTTCGGGAATTTTTGCCAGAGAGCTGTGTGAATCCGTGTTGGTATCTCCATGTCCAGGAAAGTGTTTGGCTGTTGCCAGCATTCCCTGTGAATGCAGTCCTCGCATAAATTGTGTGGCATATTCAATAACCTGGTCAGGGTCTTCACCAAACGCCCTCCGATTAATAATGGGATTCTCCGGATTGTTATTAACATCTACAATGGGGGCCAGTGCCAGATGAATGCCCAGTGCTCGTCCCTCTTGTCCAGTAATTCTACCGGCTTCAAAAGCTAATTCCGGGTCGCCGGTTGCGCTTAGCGCCATGGCCCAGGGCAATTCAGTACCTCCATTAAATCGCCACCACAATCCGTATTCTAAATCTCCCTGGACGATAATGGGTACTTTTGATTGAGATTGCATTTCATTAAGCATGGCATGAGCTGAGGTGACGCCGCCCCGCCACACATGGAGTCCACCAATACCGTCTGTTGCTAGAATCTGCTCAATTTCTTGCCATTTTTCACTACTGGCAGGTAAATAATGAAGGTTCATGTGATAAACCATCATCTGGGCAATCTTTTGCCTCAGGGTTAGCGTTTTGAGGGTTGCTTTGGCCCAGGGTGACGCTTCGACCATAGGAGCCTGCGAAACACAAGCAGCCAGAAGTAGTGAAAGAATAAGTACAGTAATTATTGGAGTGAGTCGCTTAGTGGTCATGGCTAAAGATCAATCTATATTTTGGTAGTGAGTGAATGGTGTCGTGTCATCTGCCAGAGCCTGGATCAGTTCAAGCTGTGACGCTGTAAGCTCAAGCCCTCGACGTTTCATAGCGATTTGAGCAGTTTTAATGGCTTTGTCCAACTCGTGAGTACCATTTCCCCATGAAAAGGAGGGAATTGCTTGTGGTGCGAAGTCGGCTTGAAAAATATTGCAGAAAGCCCCAATAACTGTCCCTGTATTTAAGCGGACACCAATGGCAGTTTTTGTGTGGTCGCCCAAAATGCTCCCCAGGAATTGACGTCCAGAATCGTAATGATTACCATCCCAGGAAACCCGAATAGTATTGTAGTTATTTTTGAGATTGCTGGTTGTTGTCCCAGCTCCCATGTTCACCCACGATCCAATGATCGAATCCCCTAAGAAGCCCTCGTGGCTCTTGTTTGAGTGGGGATGGATAATGGAGCCTTTGATTTCACCACCGAGGTTACAAACAGCACTTACAGCAGAATTCCTGATAAATGTGGACGGTTTAAGGGTACTACGCTTACCGATATATAGTGGTCCAACCAGTGAAGAAAATTGAGATATTTTAGCATCTTTATCAATAATGATGGGTCCGTGACTGGCATCAAGGTGGACAAACTTACTCACCTGGGCTGTGTTATGGATAAAGATATTCTTTTCATTTACGGTTGAGTAGGTGTCAGGAAACTTAGCTAGATAGCTATTGTCAGCTTTCCAAAAATTCAAATCGAAGTCAATCGTGGAATTGATCAAGTCCAGGTAGTCCCAGATCCATACCGGTAGGGAATGACTATCTCCCCATTCAAATTCGATAGCTTTTAATTTTGTTAATTCATCGTGAAACTTGCTTGAGAATTCGAACTGGACTCCAGGTTTGGCGGCAATGATAGTCCCTTTATATATTAGAACCGCGCTATCTTCATTACTTAGAGTCGCAAGGGCTTTAGGAAAAATCTGGGCTGGAAGCGCAGCATTCAGGAAGACCGCCTGCTTATCAACAGTTTGGTTAATAGCAATATCCTGGTATCTATCCATATGGTCATTTGACAGAACGGGTCTTACCCACAAATGGATTTGCTCCTCTGTAAACAGCTTTTTAACACGTTCGATATTTGAATATATCCCATAGCGAAGCTCACCGACGGATTGAAGCAGTGTGAGGGGACCATAAGGGGTAAGGTTAGCTGGTTCAAATAATACGAGAGCAGACATAGATATATCCTATTGGGCTTTATTAATCTTTTTCAGACCATTAAAAAAAACATGGTCATGTTCCAATGTAACCTGAAGTCTGTGTCTGACAATTGAAGTCAAAGATTATTTCTCCCACAATATAATATTTTATAATTAAACCGGTAATCAGCGGATTCAACGCCACAAAGCATTTGAATAGTAAATAAAATATATTAACTTACTAACCTGTTGATTTAACATATATTATTGAGATTGTAAAATTAAAATAATAAACTGCAAATAGTGGTTCAGGGTCGGAATGTTTAGCTCACGCTTTCGGAGTTGTGTATGAAAAAATCTAATTTTCATTTTGTACGTCAGATTAATGAAATCTCTGTGTTAAGAATTATACGTGATGATGGACCTATATCTCGTTCTGATATTGCCCGGGAAATGGGGGTCTCTAAGGTAATTATCGGTGGCATCGTGAAACGATTGCTGGGCACCAATATTCTTTTTGAAATTGGGAAAGGCCAATCGACAGAGCAGGGTGGTAGACGCCCCGTTATGCTAAAATTCAACGCCGATGCTGGCCTGGCTGTGGGGGTGGAGATTCATCTCCATCGGGCGAACATTTTGATTACCAATATGAACGCTGAAATTCTTTTTGAAAATACGATCAATTTTAGTGATAATTCAAACCCGAAATCTATTCTCCAACGGGTTGTTAATATGATCCAAAAGACCCTCGGTGATGAAGATAAGACGCAATCAATTCTGGGGGTTGGATTGGCACTGCCTGGTGTAATTGACTATCCTGCGGGCTCAATACTAATGAGCCAATCGATGAAATCGTGGGAAGGATTTCCAATCAAGACCTTCCTTGAGGAAGCACTTGATACGACTGTTTACATTGAAAACGATGTAAAGGCCATCACTTTGGGTGAGTATCAGTGGGGTGCCGGGCAAGACTTGAAAAATATTGTCTATATTTGGCTGGGAGAGGGTATTGGAGCGGGTATTATTATTAATGGTGA
This sequence comes from Fidelibacterota bacterium, assembly GCA_030595455.1. Taxonomy (GTDB): domain Bacteria; phylum Fidelibacterota; class UBA8477; order UBA8477; family JABMPR01; genus JABMPR01. Next base: position 5,349 of record JAUVDF010000024.1, read on the forward strand.
TATCTATCGCGGTGTTACTGCTTCAGCCGGAGAGATAGGTTATACAGAGACATCTGCTCGTGTTATCAATCAGGGAAGCTTTCCACTATTGTATCAGGGTCAGGTCCGTTTCGGGGAAATCCTGACAACTGGTAATTTGGAAGCATGTGTAAGTGATGCTGTTAAGTCCCAGAAATTCACTACTAAATTATCAAGTGATGACATAGGTTTGGGTACTATTGCTACTTATGCCAAAGAAGGAGATCAACTCGCCCAAGCTGCACTGAATGAATTTGGGCAGATGTTAGGTATCTTAACCGTTAGCGTAATCAATATTTTTAATCCTGAGTTGATTATCATGGGTGGACCCGTTATTGATAAGTGCCCCTACGTCCTTGACGAAGCTACCAAAACAGCCAAAGAGACTGTCCTCTTGATTCCTGCTGAAGTTGTAAGAATTAAAGCGGGTGCCCTTAAGAACCGAGCTGGCACCCTGGGTGCTGTGGGTATGGTATTGCAGGATCTGTTTAAGCCGCCGATTGTTAATCTGGCAACCTATCGATCACTTATTTTACCAGAATAATTTATCCGCCATCAGCATAGATAGGCCTCGCAGCTCAAATGAGCGCAGACGGGTAAATACATATGAATTCGTGGGGTTTTACTGAGAAGATTTGGCGATTTGATCGCGAAGCGAGGCAGCAGCCTCGTAATTTTCAGAGAGCAGAGCCATCTGAAGCTCAATTTCTAACTTTTCCATAGCCGGTAATTCACTGGGAACACCATCATCCGTAATACGATGCTGGAGCTCTTTAAGCTGATATATCTCAGGACTCAGGTCAGGCTGTGTATCGTCCAATATATTTTCATAGATGTGTTTTATCTGGCGAATACCAGCGTTTAATATTTTAAGCGCTTCTGGTTTGTCATTGTCAGCCAGCTTAAGCATGATTTTAGCACTTGCATTCATCATGACCACATAGGGTCGGTGTTGCTGACTGGAAAAATTCTCGATGGCACCAGAATGATTTGCAATCAGATTCAGGATGTCAAGGTTATGGCGGGTATCTCTAATAACACCACTATAATCTTTTAGTTGATGCAGGCTCAGATAGCGATGATAGTACTGCAGGCCTTCTTGCCGCAAATCAAAGAGTTGTCTGGGTACTAAGGTTAAATCTGCATCAGCTGCAATTAGGGAGCGATAGTAATGAAGATATGATTCAAACCCCTTGGGACGAGATCCGTCTGGCCTGCCATCATATTCCATTTGGATTAATCCCAGGTCGACCCGCATCTGGATTTTCTTATTTCCATCTTCGCCCTCTATTATTCTTGCACTTACGGTAAGTGGTTCGAAGGGCCAGTCGCTTAATATCTTTCCAATATCCATCTCCCTTAATTAAATCTGAATCTGACACTTCTCCAATGACTGATGTCGCATAGATTGATTTTTTATCATATTTCTCCAAAATATCTACCCAAGGTGTAGATATTTGCTGATCACGAAATTCAGAGGGACAGCTTAAATCAAAATGCTGATAAGTTACTTTTTAGTAGTACTATCATGTCTAAATTGATGCTATGAGTAAACATTCGCATAACCGAGAGATCATACTATTAGGACTTGCGCCCATCACTAAGGAAGTGCGGGGGATGTGGCACAAAGGCTATCCTGTTCATCAAGGTGAGACTGAATCAAGTGTCAACTTTGCCACCCTCTATGCCCATGAAAAGGGGATCGTCCCTGACCAAACGCTGTTGCAGCAGGAGTGGTTAAATTTTGTGGATACGCTGCTAAAAGCCGGGTTTCATTTACACATTGTTCCATTTCCCGATGAGCTCAACCGACCTGACAGCCTTTATCATGATGCAGTCTTCATTCGTGATGCCGGGCTGATTTTCCGTGGTATTTGGATCAAGAGTCGTTTTAGCGTCAAGGACCGGATCTTTGAAGGGGAATTTCACACGCACCTTATTGAATCAAAACTGGGGAAGACAGTTGTTAGTTTACCAGAGGGTGCCTTTCTTGAAGGTGGGGATATCAATTACCTTGAAACTTGCCAGGGGAGTTATTATTTCGGTGGGCTTTCCCGGTCAAATCGCATTGGGCATGATTTTGTCCGTGAGATAATCAGACCGGACCATTATATCCTGGTTGAATCAGAGGGTTATCATCTGGACACAGTGTTTACACCCGTCATAAATGCGGATAACTGTCTCGTTGCTTTAATCGTAACTGCCGGAATGTTAAGTCCTAAGAGTATGCAAAGCATAGAATCGTTAGATGTACCTGTAATTGAAGTGTCAGCCATGGACTCATCTGGAGTGGAGGATGAATTGGGGGAATATGCTGTTAACGCGCTCATTGCCCCTGGCGTTATGGTAAATAGTAGCTACTTCACCACACCAGGCGTTGAAGACCTATTAAAAGAATTGGGGATCGAGCGCTATGTAACACCGTTGACTAGCTTCCGCTATGCTGGCGGTTCCGTCCACTGTTTAACCAACGAACTTTATTAATACAGAATTCTAGATACAAAAAAAGGCCAGTAACTTACTGGCCTTTTTAATAATTAGTCAAGAATGACTATAAAATCAGAAAACGTCTTATGAAAAGGTCGCCATGTGTTTGGAAATCCGTGATTTCTGATTTGCAGCTTTATTCTTATGAATCATTCCATGACCAGCCACTTTATCAATAAGTGAAATTGCTGAGCGTCCAAGAGTAGTAGCATTGTCGGCATTGTCTGCAGCCATTGCTTTCCTGATGGCGGTCTTCATCATAGAGCTGTAATGTTTATTACGTACACGAGCTTTGTCAGCTTGTCTGATACGTTTTGCAATTGTCTTTGTTACAGGCATATCTATTATTTCTCCTCAAAAATGCCCGCGAATATAGATGCACACCATACCCCTGTCAACGCTTTAAGTTGAAATAAAAATTAGGGGTTTGGATTGATTAGAAGTCTCAGTGCTAGTGTAAATAATTACGTATTATTGAATTTTGTGTTTTTGCTTTGAGTGATTTCAGTCTAATTTGTCATTAATAGAAGAGAGAATTAAGAATAAAAGATTTTTTAAGTGTAAGCTTGGACTTAGCGATTAAGCTTAGCGTGTGGATTTGAGGAGAGAAGCATGAGTGAACGGATAGATGAGATTATTGATACCCTTAGGTTAGTACCCTTATTCTCAGATTTAAGTGACAAAGTGCTTCACCACCTGGCAGGCGTGGCACAGGAAAAGTCATACGAAAAAGACCAGCACATCCTACATCAAGAGCAGTCTGGTGATAATTTCTTCGTCATCGAAAGTGGATCTGTTAAAGTAACCCGTTTGGCTGAGGATGGACGTGAAGCTGTTTTAGCCTTTTTACGTGAAGGTGATTTCTTTGGTGAATTAGCCATTTTAGATGGTGAGACCCGTTCTGCAAATATCATTACTTTATCAGAATGTACAATTCAGACTATCAACAGGCGAGAATTTCTTGACCTGCTGGAACACCACCCAGGCGTTGCAACAGCACTACTTATGGAACTGGCACTGAGACTTAGAAAAACAGATATGCATCTTGAATATCTAACGCTTAGCGATGCAGAGGGTAAGATTGCCTCGATTCTGATTGAGCTGGCCGAGGAGAACGGAACCTATAAAATGGGTGATGTGACTCTAGGGCATATGCCCATGCAGCAAGATATTGCCAATATGGCTGGAACGACCAGAGAGACTGTTTCTCGGATGATGAAGAAGCTCGAGGAAAAGAAATGGTTAACCAGAGACGGCCAAAAAGTTATCATCTGTCAGTACAGTAAATTCAAGGAAATATATCAACTTAAATTTTAAGCTGAATCAGCACATGAAAATAGATCTTGAAGGAATATTAAATTCCAAGCGCCTGGCTGTTTCCCGGGCGCTTTCATTTGTGGAGAATCGTGCCGACCTTGATATGTCTTTGACTGATGCTCTCTTTAAGCA
>JAUVDF010000124.1 GCA_030595455.1 Fidelibacterota bacterium
TGACCTGATCAGTAAGACACTTGAAGAAGCGGGTGGGAACCAGAGCGAATGTGCCAGACGTCTAGGAATTAGTGAAAGAGTGCTCCGCTACAAACTTCAGAAATACCAGCTCAAGTAAGTCGATACATTTAAACCCAAAAATATACTTATAATATTTACCCATACCGTCATCCCGAGCGGAGTCGAGGGACGGCGGATGCCAGTCCCATAGTTGAACTTGAACATACTTTGAAAATATAGAGGTGTGTATCAGATTGACCCCCAGAATTTTATCCCTCGACTCCGCTCGGGATGACGAACAGAATGTTATCAGTCTGGTTTCTCGACAAAATCGTCGAAATCAGCCTGGTTTGTCGAATTCATATTAAATATTACCACTTAATCAAACATTCATAAAGACAATATAAACAGTAAGATATATAATTATATATCTCGCTGGAGAATACTGGCACAGGTATTGGACTAAAGAGAGTAGCTTTTTTGAAAACACGAAACATAAATGAAAGGGAAATGAAATGAAAAAACAACTTTTAACAGCAATGATGATGATCGCAGCCTTGAGTGCTTTCGCGATTGCCAGTCCAGTATACGCACAGGCCGGTGGAGAATGGGGTAATGGTCCTGGTGAGTTTATCGATGAGAATGGCGATGGATTTAACGACTTGGCTCCCGATGCTGATGGTGATGGCATTCCCAACGCCCATGATGAAGACTATGTAAAACCACAAGATGGAAGTGGTGCCGGTTTTGGTGGTAATGGTGGTAGTGGCAGCGGACCTGCTGATGGTACTGGACATAAAAGGGGTTCTGAGGCTGGTGGCGCAGGAAACCGTGGTGGTGTCGGTCCTGGAGGTGGTACTGGAGAGTGTGACACACCAGAATCAATTCAGTCACGAGCTCACGGTCGCCTGAATAACTAAGTGTCTTATTATTGAGGAGGAGTGCTTAAAAACTCCTCCTCAATTCATATAGAGACCTTATACTATAAAGAAATGAATAGATTATGAAATATCATACACATATAAAACAGACTCTATTTATTAGCTTAATGGTCCTCTCAATCACGACTTTAACAGCCCAGAACCTCTACTTTGATTTGAGAAATTCTGCAGGAGTAGCTGATTATCTTATGGGTAGCAGGCTGGTGGAAAATGCTTCTTATACAAGTACAGCATTTAGCCTGAGCTCGATCCTCTCCGATAATTCAAGAGCCTATCTGGATATCTCACATTCCCAGATTATTCCTTATTCAGAATATTCATCCAGTCAGGGTGAACTGGGTCTCCAGTTACGGTATTTAGAAGTTAAAGACAACCAACTGTACGCAGGTCTGTATGCTTATCTAAATAATTACGATGAAACTTACAGCTACTATAATAGCTCAGGGTTTGGTCTATACGGAAAATGGAAACACTATTTTAAAGCCTCACAATTGACAACATTTGGTTATGATCTGAATTTCAAGAAGTTTGAAGAAGTTGCTGAAGCTTCTAACACTGAGCATGAATTTTATGCAATTTATAATCAATCATTTAAAACAAAAACATCAGTTAACTGGCATGCTGCTCTGGCAGTTCAAGACTTCTGGTCACAGACAACTCTTTCTGGGCGTGGAAGATATATCAGTACTGTAGCAGTAGACGATATACCGAGTAATGCGCTGGCCTCAACTGAATTGCGCTTAAGCCAGTCTCTTGGTCCAAAATTAGGCTTGACCGTTTGGCTAGGTGCCCAATCATTGCTCAATGATGAAGCAGATTCACTGAGTTTGCAGGATGGTTTGGAAAACCCCTTCACTGATCGCTTTCGCTGGGAGGGACCCTCATCTTCAGTACGAGTCCTGTATCGACTAAATTCAAATAATAGTTTCAAAATGACCCATTCCTATGTGAAGAAGTCCTATCTTGATGTTCCCGTTTACGCATTTGATTTTCAAACAATGGATTACATCCTGATAAATGAAGAATTGGTCAATATGGGTTTTGATCGTGAAGATGAACGAAACAGTTTCAGACTGCAATGGAGCAGAAACTGGATACTCACAAAATCCGCTTGGCTCTCTGATCTTGATTTGGTCCTGGGGGCAGGTTTTACCAACAATAAATCTAACGATGCTCTCTATGATTATGCGGGCATGAATTATAACATAAGTATTAATTTTAATAATTAAGAAAGGGATACAAGCATGAAATACAAATTAATCCTTTTGCTACTTGTTACAGCTTCACTCACAATGGCACAGGGGCGTAATGGCAGTCGAATGATGACTTGGGATGAAAATTTAAATCTAACCACAGAGCAAATGCAGCAAATCACTGAATTACGTGAAGCGATGCAACCGGCCATGATGGAGATTCGCCAAGATATTCGAACCCTTGAGCTTGAATTGAGACAATTGACTCGCAGTGATGATCCTGATGCTGTCCGGATGTCTGAATTGGAAACTTCTATTGCTGAATATCAGACGGCTGTTGATGCGATTATGAGCGGTCATCGAGATCAAATCCGTTCTTTTCTTACCGAAGATCAACAACTGATTTTTGATCAGCGTGATGTTGGTCCAAATGAAGGACGGGGCAATCGTGGCAGTATGCGAGGCGGAAGTGGTAATGATGAACGTCGCGGCCATAGGACTGGTGGAAAACGCTGGTAGCATTTAATTAAACATTGTTGACCATGAGAGGGACTCCTCCTCTCGCAACAAAATGCCTCGGTTAATCTGAGGCATTTTCCTTTTTTGCTAATATTTGGAATTGAATCGATACTTTGTGGGGCAATGCATCTAACTCGGGTTAGATTCGTTCAGAAAATTTAGATAATGAGTAACAGGAAATATTTTTGATGAAACCGATCCAGGATTTACACGTAAGAGCGCTCAAAGCGCTCCCAACACCCAAAGCACTCAAAGCCCAAATACCGATAAATGAAACTGCGAATCGAACGGTTGCAGAAGCTCGCAAGGTTATCCAAAACATTCTCAATGGTAGCGATAAGCGACTCCTGGTTCTTTGTGGTCCCTGTTCTATTCATGATCCTGAAGCTGCTCTTGATTATGCCGACCGGCTTAGTACACTGCGCTCAAAATATGAAGATCGTCTATTTATCGTCATGCGCGTTTATTTTGAAAAACCGCGGACCACAGTTGGCTGGAAGGGAATGATTTATGATCCCAACCTCGATGGTAGCTATTTGATTAATGAAGGCTTGAAAAGTGGAAGAGAGCTTTTGGCCACTATTAATGCAAAAGGCATACCGGCCGGTACGGAATTTCTTGATCCGATAACTCCCCAGTACATTGATGACTTGGTTTGCTGGTCTGCAATTGGGGCTCGCACCACTGAAAGTCAGACCCACCGACAAATGGCTTCTGGCTTATCAATGCCAGTGGGCTATAAAAATAGTACCAACGGTAGTTTACAAGTGGCTCTTGACGCTATGATGAGTGCACAACATCCCCATCACTTCATTGGTGTTGATCAGGATGGCCAGGTGGCTGATGTGGCAACAACTGGTAATAAATTGGGGCATGTAGTTTTACGTGGGGGCGATGCTCGACCGAATTATGAGCCTGAATGCATTCAGGAAACCATAGATCGAATGAATAGTAATAATTTATCACCAGCGATTATGGTGGATTGTTCTCATGCTAATTCAGGCAAAAAACACGAGCGTCAGGAAATTGTCTGGAAAAATATTATTGCTCAACGAGCAGCTGGTAATGAAGCATTAATCGGGATGATGTTAGAGAGCAATATCTTTGAAGGGAAGCAGAAGATTCCAGCAGATCTATCTGAGCTTAAATACGGTGTATCTATTACTGATGCCTGTGTGAGTTTTGAAACAACTGAGCGACTGTTACAACATGCCTGGGAGCAGCTGGGTTAAGGATCAGGGGATGGCGACTCTTTTTGTCCAATCAGCACTGATAGCTCCAAATACTCCAAATCCACCTTCCACACCGTAGGCAGAGCCAATACCACCTTCCCCAACTAAAAAGTTTGAAATAGCTGCTGCATCATCGTTGGCTGCCAGAAAATATTTGTTATAATTTTCATCAGCCAAACGAAGTCGTATATCTATACTGGTAACGATATCTTGATTAGTATTATCCTCAAAACACCAGGATTGAATACTTGAGTTCCAGGTTGTATCACCTGCTTCTATGATACCAAATTGATCCAAACCGCAAATATACTTATCCCAGGACTGGCTCAAATCACCTGTAGCAATTGTCGCAGCATAGTCACCCATATACTTCCACTGTATCTGGAAGAGGCTTCTTATGGATAATGTATCCGGCAGGATTGTCTCTTTAATTTCCGGAATGGGAGGGGTTGTTACAGCACCGGTCAGTGTCAAGCCAGCTGGTGTTGATATTGTAAG
>JAUVDF010000084.1 GCA_030595455.1 Fidelibacterota bacterium
GTTAGCTTGCCCTGTGTACCAGTGTTGCAGCCGCCTGGCTACTGGGAAATATAATCATATCAGCAATTTGAACATGAGGTGGGCGAGTGGCTGCAAAAAGGACAGCTTCAGCTATGTCATGTGCCATTAAAGCTTCCAAGCCTTTATAGACAGCATCAGCTTTTTCCTGATTGCCTTTAAATCGAACCATGCTGAATTCCGTATCAACCAGCCCCGGTGATATTGCTGTCACCCGCATATCTGTTTCAACAACATCCATCCGCAGGCTTTGCGTAATGGCGTTAACAGCGTGCTTGCTCGCACAATAGACGCTACCGCCCGGGTATGCTTCATGACCAGCAATGGATGAAATGTTTATCACATGCCCCTGATTGGCGGACACCATACCAGGGACGACTGCCCTGATCAGGTTGAGAACCCCTTTAACATTGGTATCCAACATAGTGTCTACATCTGTCGCAGGTGTCTCATAGGCTTTATCTACACCGATCACGAGGCCGGCATTATTTACCAGGATATCGATACCCTGGAAGTCTGCTGGTAAGTCTGATAATGCTTGATTTACTAATTCAGGGTTCCTGACGTCGAGAACCATTATATGCGACTGAGTTGAATATTGTTCTTCTAGCGACTTGGCTAAATCAATAAGTCTTTCCGCTCTACGGGCAGCTAGAATTAACTTTGCGCCGGCTTGAGCAAAGCTTACTGCACATGCCTCACCAATGCCTGCGCTTGCGCCGGTAATTAACACGGTTTTATTCTTTAAGTCAGTCTGCATGAGGCCACTCCCTTTTTGTACGATTTAACAGAATCAGAATCAACATGCTAGTGAGGAGCCCGGGGTAGAAGGGTTCTAACCCCATAAAATAACTCGAACTATCTACTTTTCCAAAAACCATCCACAACAAAGATACCAGGGGTGGCAAAGTCAGGTTGAACAGTGCTGACTGCCTGCTCATGGGTCGTTTGTATATACTGAACAAGGTTGGCAACAATAGAGCTGGTATAGCAATAGTACCAAATGTATACCATAAATCTATGACCGAAGGCATCAGAATCGCCAGCAGTATTCCCAAAAGTAGCATGGCAAACATACCTACTTTGATCAGCCTATTTTTTGATATTGCTGCAAAAGGCTGGAAAGTTGCTAAAATATCTTTCCCCAGCGTAATTCCAGAGATGAAGGCATTACTATCAAGGGTAGACATGACTGTTGCCAGTATACCGGCGAAAAACAGCCCCTGTAGTCCTATGGGCAACACTGAATTGCCAAGTGCGAGGAAGGCCTGGGCATAATTAGTACCAGCCGGCAGATATGAAAATGCATACAGTCCAGTAAAGGTGGTCATAAGGTCAAAGAAAAACCAGAATATGACTGCCATGATAATTCCGCGCTTGGCTGTATCAGCTGATCTGGTGGCATACACTCTCTGGTGAAAACCAGGGTCTACCAGCGTCCATGAGCCAATGAAAAACCACACAATGATATACCCGATACTGTTTCCGCCTGTTAAAGAGCGGTGGGATGAGGGCAAGGAGTGCCACAGTTCAAAGGGCGATTTGTAAGTGAAGGCCATCACCAGCAAGATTATGAAAAAGCCTAAAAACATCAGCAGGAACTGAATTTTATCTGTATTCACTACTGAGGCAAATCCACCTCTCATAATGTAGATCAAGGAAAATAAGGTGCCGGCAATAATCCCAACCTGGAGTGTAAAGCCAAAAAAGAAATTCAAAAGCAAACCCAGGGTCAGGATATAGGGAGCAGGGCTAGCCAACAAAAGGACCCATACAGAGGCCAGACGCCCAGCGCCAACACCATAATCCTTGGCCAAGATTTCCGGTAGGGAGCTTACCTCAAGCTTTCTAGCACGCTTTGCCACAAAAAATGCAAAAGCGATGCCAAATACATAGTAGGGTAGACCAAATATCACCCAGTTTGATAAACCATATTGCGTACTGAATTCGCTTACCCCAAGGATACCACCGTACCAGGTAGAGACTAAAGTCATTACAAAAGCGGGTAGTGATAATTTCCTACCAAGCAGCATGTAGTCAAGCGTACTTCCATCATTACGCTTGTAATAACCAATCATAAAGATGGCCAATAAGTAGGTTATCAGAATACTGATATCAAGTAAATGTAGTTTCATAGGTATAGCTAGTTATCTACTGATACACAGCGATATAGAGGCATCCGGATTCTATCTTGAACTGTGGGTCAGCTACTAGTGCCCGATTGGACTGACTAATTATTTCAGAATCAGAATTGGCATTCGTTATTTCCCAGTTTAAACCCTTGGAATGCAGGCCCTTGAATTCTGAAACATGAATAATGCTTAGAACTGCATGTTGATTAATTCGAATGTCATCAGAATTAAATGGGGTAAGCCTGACCAGCTCTTCTAGCTTGTGATCTGTATGGGGAAGATGGTCATTTTTAATAATAACCTTAATCTGGGGATCAATGTTTGCGCACACTTTTAGATTATTGAGCAGATGATCTGTACGACCACCAGTAGCTCCAAGCAGGGTTATCTGGGAAGGTTCAAAATGCTCAAACACATAGCTCAGCGCTTTTTGTAGATCAGTTGTGTTCTGGTTCAACTGCTTAAGCACTTTGACTTGATCAACAATATCATATTTAATTGAATCCAGATCGCCAATGACTAGATCAGGTGTAACTCCTAATTGATGAAAAATATTATAGCCACCATCAACGGCTATTGTCACGACAGCTTCAGCAATTTCATGCTTTAATAAATCTGAACCGGGTTTATCACCTGACAGAACTAGCAATACTTTCACGATTTACCTCTAATATTTAAAATAGCTTTTTCCAATAAATTCCCGAAGGATTGAGGTCCCCGGCACGTGTCGGTCTGGAATAGTGTGAAATAGTGAGAGCAAGGTTATCAAGCGATCACGAACTGTATTTTTAGATGCCTTGCGTAATAGGGGCAATGCATAGCGCTTCAGGATAGAAAGCTCATAGATTAGAGCAGAGTTAAACATGATATCTGCCTGTTCCTGATAGGGGAATATGTTCCTCAGCTCGCCATGTCTCACAGAGTTCCAGCGCCCAATCGTATCATCTGCGCTATAACCTCTGTAACGATTATCCCTGACAATTCTACGGATAAGACGCCCATCTGATGTGGAGACAGGATGGGTATTATCGATGTTAAGTTGTGTTAAGGCACTGATATAGACCCGATAATAGCTTCCGTCAGGCAGGCCGTCATGAATTAATGGGTTCAATCCGTGAATACCCTCAAAGATCAGAACCTCATTATTTTCGAGGTGAAGATGATTGTCTAAAATCTGGGACTTGCCGTTAACAAAGTCATACTCCCGTCTTTTTATCGGATTCCCGGATACCAATTGCTGAATATCATATCTCAAACTGACCATGTCCAAACAATCAACATTCTCAAAATCCAAGGTTCCATCAGACTGCGGTGTAATCTTATCGCGATCAAGAAAATAATTATCCATGGAGAGATATCTTGATCTGATTCCGTTTACAGCCAGGTGAATCCCAAGTCGTTTTGTGAAGGTAGTTTTACCAGAAGATGAGGGTCCCGCTACAAAGATAACTTTTGTGTTGGTGTGTTTGAGAACTTCATCAGCTACAGCTGCCACCCGTTTTTCATGTAGCCCTTCAGCTACCCAGATTAATTGTTTGAAGCCCAGCTCTACAATCTGTTTATTGAGGTCTGGAATAGAGGACACATTTAATATTCGACCCCACTTCTCATGCTCTTTCATCATTTGAAATAGTTTTGGAGCATCGACGAAATCCTGTATTTCGCTGCCATTCTCACCAATTCTAAGCAAGAATCCGCGATCATAAGGCACCAGACTGTAGTCTGGCAGATCTGATAAGTCTAAATTAGTGAATTCATAAGAAGCTGAGATATGTTTATCCAGTATAAGAACAGGGGGACGGGAGGTCCGTATTCTTGGTGTCAGCAGGTGTTTCCAGTCATCTGGTTTAGCTTTACGGAACTTTATTCGCTTATGATCGAGCTGCAATTTGGACATACGCTCTTTGATGCGATTTAATTCGGTGGATGAGATACCCTTCTGCTCCTTGAGGACGCAGTAATATCCATCACCTAATGAATGATCAATTATAAGGGTCTTTTTATCTTCATAAACACAGCGAATAGCTGCAGACAGTAAGAAGATGACTGCCCGGGTCTTATGGCGATAGGTCTCGAATTGATTACTCATCGCTCACCAGTTTTCTTAATAATATGGTATCCAAATTGAGTTTTAACTGGTTTGGATGGACGATTCCGTGACATCTTTTGGACGGCTACTTCAAATGGTTTAACCATCTGACCAGTACCAAACCAACCAAGATCACCACCTTTTGACTTACTGGGGCAAGTAGAATACTCTTTTGCCAGTTGTTCAAACTTTGCGCCTTTGCTTAAAAGCTTGGATATCTCTTGAGCTAGATTTCTGTTTTTAACTAATATATGACTGGCACGCCACTCCATTACTGCTCCTTAAAACCCTATTCAGATTGGGTCACGAAGATAGCTTATCCAACTCCTGAATCAAGGAAACCATGTTTGCTTAACGGAAATAAGACCTCGATGTTTTCAAACTGTCTGTCAGCAGACAGCAGGCCCTATTGATTAACATTAGTATTAGCTCGTAATTAGCAATTAATGGAGAAAATCATGCGCTTGATAACCCTTATTACCCTTATATCATTATTATTTAGCTGCCAGGAAAACGATCTCACTGGTGTCGACCAAGATTTGACCTGGACTATCGACACGGAGTACATGCGTCAGGGATGTTATTCCGGACGTGACTGTATACCAAGTCTGGAAAACCCCAGTAGATCGAGTGCAGATGGGACTGGTATAACATTTCTAGCTGACAATGATCTGGTTGTGGGTGTTTGGAACGGTACAAATCATGTTGCCTATCCTCATTCAGTACTGGATTGGCACGAGATCGTAAACGAAGATGGTTATACCATATCATATTGCCCACTGACCGGTAGTGCTATTCATATCGCAGGTGATGGTGACTATGGCGTATCAGGACTGCTTTATAATAGTAACCTGATCATGTATGATCGAGACACGGAGAGCTTCTGGCCTCAGATGCTTTTGAATTCAGCTGCTGGCACCCGCTCTGGAAGTGAGCTACATTTGAATAGTGTGGTTGAGACAACCTGGGGAAATTGGAAAAAGCTCTTTCCAGGCACTCAGGTAATCAATTCAAATACAGGCTTTTCAAGAGATTACTTTAAATATCCCTATGGCTCATATAAAACCTGCAACTCTATCAGCTGTGGTGACTATATATATTTCCCTGTTGCGAATAGTGATGAAAGACTGAAAGCCAAAGCCAGGGTCTTAACCATCATCAATGGTGATTCAGTCAAAGCCTTAAATATCACTGCCTTTTCAACTCCAACGGTTGTAGATGTGGATATTAACGGTTTACAGCACGTTGCTATTATTTCAGGCAACGATAATATTGCAGTCGCCTTTCAAACCGTTCGCAATATCACAATTGAAAGCTGGAACATAGCGGGTGGAGAAATTATTCTAAAAGAAGCTGGTTCTGAGAATCGCTGGGATATAACCGGTCAAAACCTGGCAGATGCCAGCGCATCAGCTCGACTCAAGGCTGCTAATGGCTATATCGCTTTTTGGTTCTCTGTAGCTGCCTTCTTCCC
>JAUVDF010000041.1 GCA_030595455.1 Fidelibacterota bacterium
CCATATAGGCAATCATGGAGGCTGTTACTGCCCCAAAAGTCAGGGCTCTGACCTCATAAAATATTGGCAGCCTTCCTGCGGCATCCCTGGCAATATCGCCGGCAGGCGTTAGCGCTTCGAATCCGGGCATCACACCACCAAGCCACATAATAAAAATGACCCACAGGTTTAAGATCAAGCCAACAAAAACCACAAAATTAGCACGCTTGCGGCCATATAGTTCGCTAATCAAATCTGTTGCTAGAAAAGTAAGGGGGTAAGGTAAAACACCCACTGCAACTGCAAAAACAATGTCGCTCGTGCCTTCAAAACTCAAGGTAAACAGCTTAATAAAGCGACTAATACCCAAAATGTTGAGCATGGCAAGCGTTCCCAGAAACAAGCCGGCTAAAACCAGAAAAACCCGTTCTCTACGCTGAATAATTTCAGGGGATGGATTATTGGTGTACTGGGTCATTTATGGTTCGGGCCATAATAGTCAGTGTAGATCGTCGGTGTTTCCTGTAATCTAACCCGATGCAGGCTTCCCGAGTTCAGGTGAGCATCGATCTGTTCCCACATCCAGACCACCATATTTTCAGTTGATGGTTGTTTCCCTTTAAACCAGGGGATGTCTTTTTCTATTTGGGAATGATCCACGAGCTGAATCACGTGCTCATTGACTACCTGCTTTAAATGACCCAGATCTACTAGAAACCCGGTGGCGGGATCGACTTCACCCGTAACAGAGATGGTCAGCTCATAATTGTGCCCGTGAATTTGCAGGTCTTTTCCAAAAGCAGCTTGATTGGCCGCCTCGCTTAAGTCTTCGTTACCATAACGATGTGCAGCACAAAAGTGAAATATTTTATTTAAAACGATCATAAACTATCCTCATTAATTAAAACGAATCATCATTCCAGCGTGAAATTCGCCAGACGCCGGCTGAATCTCCGAGAAAGTCGAAAACAGCATTTCCCGTGAGGTAAATGTCACCCCCAATAGACAAATCAAAGGTTTTTGTCAGGCTAATTTCACCACTTTGAGCTGTATCCGAAGCAATGGTGGCATTCCAGACCAGGGTGAAGTGGTCAAAAGCCCTGAATAGTCGCCCGGTTGTCCGTAATTCAGTATCCCTACCCCAATAGTTGTAGCCACCGACACCCCCAATATCAGGGTCATAGTAAATAAAGACAAAGCTGGTATCAAATAATTTACTGTAAACCATGCTGTCCCTATAAATATAAGCGTATCGAAAATTTTGTAAGACCTCATCCGGCGAACGTTGCTCTGTGAGTGTTAAACTGATAGCCCCATCAAGCTGGCCTTCACTAGGAGCAAAGGGGTTCCAACACCCAACCAGGGCAATTAGCATAATACCAATAATGATAAGCTTTTGTCTGGCTTGGACCATAAGCTACTGTACCAGCGTTTTCAGGTCAGTCCAACATGACAGGGTGTCAGATTTCAGATCCTGCCAAGTTGATATTTCATACAAGAGGTCCGCGTTTTGTACCAGGGTTAAGGTTGCTTGACCACTGACCTTATTCGGCAGCAGCGCATTTCCTTCCAAATATGACATGGTCAACTGATAGTCGGCAATGATCTCGTACTGGTCACCGGTGGGAGAGAGTCGGTCTATTTGCCAATCTAAACGCTGTAAACCATCACCATTAAGGGTTTGAAATAACTTGGTGATAAAGCTTTCTTCTTCAGTATAACCCCAATTATCAAAAATGCCTGGCTGAGAACTGGCAACTCCCTGGTCTGGAATAAATAAAAAACTTACCCCTGATCCCAGGTCATGGCTAAGTACATCCAGATGGTAGTTAAGTTTTTGAGCGGGAAACGCATTAGACAGGTTTTCAAGGACTATCTCAGGGGAGGTTGGAGGTCTCCAGGCATATGGGTCAGAAATGCCTATGGGAGGCTCTGATTCACGAGGTGTAAAAAGCTCGCAACCCATAAGCAGCAACAAGATCAGTATAGTGAATATTCCGGGCTTCATGAAACAGGAAAGTACACCTTGAGACTTCAAATGCAAATCACATGTTGAAAAAGAAAAAGCTTGAGAAAAAGCACTGCTCTTTCTCAAGCTTTTAGATTATTTCTAACTTTTAAATCGTCTGTTAACGCAACATGATCATCTTTTTCGCTGTTGAACCTGCTTCAGTTCTCAAGGAATAGACATATTGCCCACTCGGAAGCAACTGGCCTTCACTATTTTTGCCATCCCAGACGAGATCATGGTCACCCTGGCTCAAAAGACCTTCCTTGAGGATCCTGACCACCTGACCACGAACATTGAAAATGCTGATTTCTACCTGGGTGGATTCAAACAGGGAGAAACGAATAGAGGTTGATGGATTAAAGGGGTTGGGAAAGTTCTGCTCTAAGTTTAGCGAGGTGGGAACTACCTCGTCTGGAGCTAGGCTTGTGGTTGTTGAGGCGGTCAAATCAATACTTTGCACAATCCGAAAACGCTGATAGGTCCCGTTTGAGCTTCTGGCATTGCCGGCAACATAGTAAAGCTTATCATTGGCTATCGTGGCTGAGGCATGACGGCGACCAATCATATTCGTCTCGTAGTCTACCCAACTGCCATCAGAGATTGTATAGCGCATGACCCGTTTCTGCTCAGCAAAATCACCTAAAACATAAATGTGATCGCCGGAGATAGCCATTGTGTGGGCACTGGTTGGGCTTGGCATTGTGCCAAGTTGACTCCAGCTATTGCTGGCGATATCATATTCATAGATCGCGTCAAGAACACCACCGTTGTAGCCACCCATGGTATAGATTTTACCATCTTTAACAACCGCATCGGTCTGGGTTGCGACTGGTAATGGAGCTCCTGCGCTCCAGGAGTTTGTGCCAATATCGTAAATCTCCACTTTGTCTGAAAAACCAACCGCATCAGCCCCGCCAATTAGATAGATCTTTCCCTGATAGACTGCTGAACCGCCATACCTGCGGGGGGTTGGAACGTCAGCCCCTAAAGTGATCGTACGACTGACTGGATCAAAAATTTCAAGTGCAGGACCAGTAGATCCGGTTCCACCAAAAATATAAATTAAATCACCACTGACTTCCGTGTTTCCATTCGCCCTGTATAGCGTTTTTACTGTATCAACTACCCAAAAATTATCGCTGAGAGCCATATATTCAACATATGAATATTCCCAAAATTCTATACCAAAGGGAGTTCCATAGAAAAACTGACTTCCAAAATGCCAGAGTGTGTCATTGAGAAAGACTGTTGTCTGTCCACTATTACCATAATTGACTGAAGCTTCCCACTCTACTTTTAGCGAGTCACTTGTTGCCTGAGCTTTTAGCTGAACGCCAATGATTAGAATTAACGTCAAAATTAATACTGCTTTACGTTTCATAAACGAACTCTCCCTTTTTGGTTGGTGATAGTTTTGATCACATTTTTAAGGTAAATTTATATCACCTGGAAACAATGTTTATCCCCTGACGCTTCACGAACAGGAGACGTGGCTCACACTTTCCCCAGTAAATGCTTTGTGCTGCTTCAGTGCAGAACTATTTTGAATAGTGATTGGAGATGAACCCAGATGAGAGTTTTTGCCTGCATGGCCAGTTCATTGGATGGTAAAATAGGACCAGCCAGGACTGATCATTTTGTTTCGATTACCTCTCGCTATGATCTTGAACACCTGGAATCAATTCGTGATCAGGCAGATGGTATCCTCTTCGGGGCTAGCACCTTCAGAGCCTGGCCAAAAGTGCATCTCGGTCATAAGAAAGGGCAAGTCGCCCATCATTTTATCCTGAGTCACAGCCTAAGGCTTGATCCAGAAGCCCCTCTTTTTCAAAACACATCCGTTATGACAACCATTTTTACGGGGTTGACCCGGGAGTCAGTGACGAATAGTCTCCCTGATCATATTAAGATAGTCACTTTAACTGACCGCTTACCTGTCATTGAGCAAATTATCGACCATATTAAAACCCTGGGGATTCGAGCTCTGTTGATTGAGGGTGGAGGACAGGTTCTCCATCAATTCATAGAAGCCCGGGCTCTCCAAGAGCTTTATCTGACTTTAGCTCCACTGGTTATTGGACAAACCTCTGCTCCCGGATTGTTTGGGAATAAAGACCTTTCCCAACATTTTAAACTCAAGCTTCAGCAAAGTAGACAGGTCAAAGACGAAACTTACTTGCACTTAAAATTTAACTACACCACGGTAAATACAAATGAACAGCAAACTGCTTAAGCACCTTCTGATAAACCTCTTGATGTTTTTTGCTTTTTTGCAGGCAGACTATCCCGATCAGCAAAAAGTCATTCGGGCTGGCCAGATGTGGAATCAAATGAGTAATGTTAGTAATATCATCTTGAGTGATGATGGAAAAACTTTGCAGCTGACCACAGGCAGTAACTCCGGAAGTTTTATTTTGTCGCCGGATACACTTGATCAACCATTCGACCGTGGCCTGCCATCCTGGAATGGCCAGGTCTTTCACGAGAATAGCGGCTTTAAAGTCTTGATGCGGTTTAAACAGGGGGCAACCTGGTCACCATGGCTCACTGTGGGATATTGGAAAAATTATATCTGGTCAACTTATGGTGCTACTTCATATCCCGGTGGGTATATCGATTATGACTATGTTGTCCTCGGTGATTTCCATTTCGTATATCAGTGGTCAGTTCAGATGAAGCGCGGGTCAGATGAAGACCTTTCTCCCACCATCGATAAGTTGAGCTTTTTTGTAAGTGATGAGCGCACGACAAAAGACATAAACTATAGCGCTATTTTATCTGAGAAACCCGCTGAGATCTTTTACCCAACGTCATTTATAAGCCAATATAATGTTAATACCGATATTGGTGGCAATATCTGCTCTCCCACTTCCACAGTCTTTGCAATTCGCAGTTATGATATTACTGTAGATCCCTATTTGTTTGCTGTCGATAATTATGACACCTACTGGGGACTTTATGGTATCTGGCCCCGGGCAGTTCAAAATGCCTCTAAGTTCAACCTGGACGGTGCTGTAACACGCTACAGAAACTGGGGACAGGCTCGCGATACACTCGCTGCCGGCGGTAGAGTTGTTATGTCGGTAGGACCTCCATTATACGCAGGGCATCTAATGATGTTAGCAGGCTTTGATGCACAGGGAGATCCTATTGTTCATGATCCAGCTAAACAAAATGGTGACACTTATAAATATAATAAATCAGACCTCTCACATTCTTGGTTCGACAAGGGCGGTGTCGCTTATACTTTTTTCCAGGAACAACTTTTTCCACTAACGCTTAATGAAGACCTTGATGTCGAGCATCCCGACCAATTGGTTTTATATCAAAATTACCCTAATCCTTTTAATCACGGTACTGTTCTTCGGTTTTTTCTGGCAGAACCATCTGCAGTAAAACTATCTGTTTACGACTTAACGGGACGGCTGGAGGTCATGGTGTTTGAGGGTTCCTTATCTGCTGGAGAGCATCGCTCTAGCTTGAGTGCAGGTAGTTTACCGGCTGGTGTTTACCTGCTTTTATTGGAATCTAACACGGGAACTAATGTTAGACGGATTACGGTCTTAAAATAACACTTCTGGAGCCAGTTCATCGCTGGGGCTTTGTTTTAATAACACCTTTTTTAGCAAAATAGACAGCGAGGACATCGTTAATAATCGATATCTTATATTGTGAAAAAGCTTGGTGGGTCAGGCCTGTTTGTTAAATTCTGAACAGTTTTCAACGGGGACGAGAATCAATAACCTATATAGAGGATTTGCTCAATGAAAAATTTTATTACTATTTTGCTTTTTAGCATGCTGCTGGTTGGTGGTGTTTACGCCCAAAAGGTCGCCATCATTTCTAAGGTATCAGGTGATGTGCTCTTGCAGAAAGCAGAAGACATTGATTACAACACCCCGGTTACCGTGGGGACTATTCTGAATAATAATGACCAGATAAAGGTCAATGACGGCTTTGCTGTTATGCTCCTGCTAGATGACAAAAGCCAGGTTAAGATGCGTGAAAACACTGAGGTTGCGATTTCCATGGTGGATGACCTTAGTGGCGCAGGATATCATGTACGACTGGATTATGGTCAAGCCCTAACCAATTATTCAAAAGGTGCTGGTTTTGACTTTCAGCTTCACACACCTACTTCGGTGGCTTCCATTAAGGGAACTTCCTTTTGGACAATTTCTGACCCTGAAGTTGGCGATCAAATAATTGTACTTGAGGGAATTGTAGACGTGATGAATAACCTGACCGGCATGATTAGCACTGCGGGCGCAGGACAGTCAGTCAAGTCCACTACTGATGGCTATATCGAAACCGGAGCGACTGAAGAAGGCTCCATTCCAGAAGACCCAGAAGAAAGTTTTGGCGCTGCCGAAGAACCTGAAGAGGAAGAAGTGGTAGCTGAAGCTGATTCCACAGAAGCAGAGCCTGTCGTTGAACAAGAAGCACCTGAAGAGGAGCCAGCTGAAGAAACAATGGTTATGGGCGATGTACCACCACCGCCACCATCTACAACTGATCAGCCTGCTCCTGAACAACCTGCCGAAGAACCAGAAGCTGAAGGAGAGGGTGGTGGACTGTTTGGAGATGCCCTGGCCATGGATGCAGCCTTTGGGGCCGTGACCATTGATGGTCAACTCTACAATCAAATTGCTCTACGTCCCGATATTTCTATCGGTAAGCTGGGAGTCGGTCTGGATGTCGTTCTTTATATGAACCAGGATGGCGATATTCGCACAGATGAATGGGATGATTTTACAGACGTTATTGATAAAATTATGTATGTCCGCTGGGGACAGCCTCAAGATCCACTCTACGTACGCGTGGGAACACTAGAGCGAGTTGTTATGGGTTATGGCATGTTTATCAATGGCTATAACAATATGACGGAATATCCTAGTGTACGCAAAGTTGGTACTCACTTAGGGTTAACCTTTGGCCCAATTGGTGTAGAAACCATGGTGGCTAATATTAAAGAGCAGGTTGGTTTGGCTAGTTTGCGAGGAACCTTTAGTCTTGGTAAATTGAAGTTTGGTGCAACGGTAGCAACCGACGCCAACCAATACCTCGGTATTAAAGATGCGGATGACGATGGTGTTCCCGATATCGTGGATGATTTTCCAGACGATCCTGCCTATGCGCTTGATTCTGATAATGACGGTCTGCCCGATGAAGAGGATTACGATAACGATAATGATGGAAAACTCGAGGTTGGTACCGATACCGACAACGATGGAATTGTCGATGGTACAGAGGGTACTGTTTATGAGCTCCTCTTTGATAACGATGGGACCTATCTAAAACCAGCACCTTTTGATCTTGACGGTGAGTCTTCATCACTAACGGGTGTAAGTTTTGATGTGGGCTATCCCATCTTTAGTAACGCCATGATAGATCTGATGGTTTTTGCCGAGGCCGGTAAGTTTATGGGTGAACA
>JAUVDF010000184.1 GCA_030595455.1 Fidelibacterota bacterium
TCCTAATCCCACTTTATCGGTTATCCACAGTGACAACACGGGCTTATTTCTTAACTCATCAGGTAATGGCGCTGATACAGAGATTGCAGCCATGCATGCATCCTCGGCTCAATCAAGCTTGTGGGCTGATACCCGGGCCAACCGACGGGTTCAGGGCTTAGAATTTAGCACTGTGATCAATAATCTGGCGCTCCAGGTGGAATGGGGTGTTTTGGATAAAGACAGTGAAATTCTTAATGTAGCTGACGATCCCCAAGCCCTGGTTGCCAATGCTTATCTGCAATTTGATAATCTTAATTTCATGGTGCTCTATCGTGACTATGATCTGGGTTATGACAATCCCTATCAACGCAGTTTCTCAAATTATCAACGTTATAAGAGCAGTATTTTTGAGGATGAATTCTATCTCAAGGATCCAATATTATCCTATCTCTATACCGGTGCTTCCCAACCTCAAGCTGAGAAGGGTATTTATGTCAGTAGTCGCTACCAGATTCATCGTGCCTGGGTTTTGACGACTAACTTTGACACCTGGATGCGTGTTGCTGATGGAGCCCGTTATTATCGTACTGTTGCTACTGCCGAATATCGTCCGACCTTTAATTATCGCTTTAGAATTCGACAGAAATGGCAAGCCCGTGGCAGTTTCAATATTTTCTCACCGACGGGATTCGAAAATAGAGAGACCATCCTTACGGCTCGCATGAGACTTTCTGGATATGACCAACTGCAGGTTACTTATGTAAACTCTGCCACTCTTTTTGACCCCCGCCGTCGACTGACCATTGACTTGGCAACGGGTGACAATAATGTATCTCCTGTTGGTCAGGCTGTTAGCCCTGGAAATGCCCTTGGATTTGTTTTAACCCACAATTTTACACCCATGTTCAAAGTGATTGGCTCGGTGGTCTATTATAAGGGCTTCATCTGGAGCTTTGAAGATACTGATTTCCGGGTGTTTGACTCCCCCGACGGTTCAATGCGGTGGTGGGTAACCGCTTTTTCAAGATTAGGCAACAATTGGGCAGTAAGAGCCAAACTCTCCTGGGATGAAGGTGCAGTATTATCCAACTATGCTTATGGCCCGGAGCCCTATGCTCCTCGCGAACTGGATAAGGGGACAAGTTGGTTTGGTGAGACTGTAGATTTTCGTCTCCAATTAGATTATGCCTTTTAATGTGATGGTGTAGAAGATATAGTGAATTTAGAAAATAGAATATGAAGAAGATATTTATGAAAAGAAGACTAAGCGACGCATATAAAATTATAGTAATCTCATTAGTTCTGAGTTCAACAGTGATCGGGCAAAGCTACTTTAATACTTTGTTTACCAATCAGATCACCTCAGGAGATAGTCGGGACCTGGCGCTTTCGGGATCCAATACTTCAGACTACAGTGGACCGTCAAATACCTTTAATAACCCGGCTAATCAGGGCTCTTTTAAAGGTTTGAAATTAGCCAGTGGAATTTCTGTATTGGGAATGAACGAGAATCGCTCCTACCCGGCAATCGACCAGTTTGGTGACCGGGTAACTGATAATGTTTATGTGGTCTCAAGAGGAGCCCAGATGGCTTACTCTGGTGGTGTATCCTGGGGCTCAGGAAACCTGGGTGTTTCCCTGGCATCCACCCCTTTTGTAACGCCAGCATTCTTTTATAAAGAAGAACTCAGGGGCAGCTTATACCCACCTAATGTGAATCGTGATCCGCTGATCGGTTATCACCATATTGAGCAATCAGGTGTGATTCAGGGGACAGGTGCCAGCTTGGCATCTACCTTTGGCTCCTGGTCGCTTGGTGCTGGTCTCAGGTTCTTGCATGGAATAGACCTGGAAAATCAGTATGGCGTATCGGTACTTGATGATGTTGACACAGCTGCTCTGGCTAGCGGCACTACTTTTTTAAAGAATGAAGCCTGGTCTCTGGATAATTCATCTCCGGTGATCAACCTGGGGGTTATCAAGGATTTGAATTTGCACTGGAGATTAAGTGCCAGCTACCAATCAGGATTTAGTATGGAATCGACCCGGCAGGGGGCTATTCCCATGTTTGACTCAACCATGGCTTATCCAGTGATCTCCTGGAATGCCGATAGTGTGAGTTTGACAACTGATATTCCCTCCAGACTTGAATTTGGATTACGTATGAAGCCCTCGAATCCCTTGCCCACATCAGTGTATATTTCTGTCGCCTACCAGGATTGGTCACAATACAGCTTAGCTTACTCAGATAGTCTTGCCGATGGGGCTACAAGCTTCGCCTATCCCATGCAGGAAGCCTTTACCTTCAGTGGTGGAGTGGAGCATTGGGTTACGGAACAAGTTCCCTTTCGAGCCGGTTTTTCCTGGGTGGAATCACCACTTGCTGACGAACTAGCTCAGAGTCGCTTTAGTGCTGGTTCTGGCTGGGTAAGTGGCTCATTCCAGTTTGATATAGCCATCCAGCTCAGCTCGGTTCAGTATACATTTACTGATATTTTTACACCACTTGGACTCACTGCCAATGATTGGGAAAATGTGAATGAAACCAAGACGAGTTATTCAATGAGTGTGAGCTACAGCCTGTGAAAAAGCTAAGCCTGCTAAGTTTAACAGCTCTGCTGGGGCTACTGTTAGTTAACCCGGCCACAGCTGTTGCCCAAACGAAGACCTATAATCAGCGTTTTGAGTCCGCTGAATATCTGAAGCTGCACCTCCTTTTCACCAATGATATGCATGGTGGTATAGCTCCGTCCAAAGCCTGGTTTATGAATCCAGAGTTCCCACCGGACTTGGGTGGTGGCGCATCCATGTTTACTTATGTGAATGAAATACGATCGGCTGCTGCCGCTGAAGGAGCCGAGGTCCTATTGTTAGATGGTGGTAACTTTTTTCAGGGAACCCCACTGGGCATGGCTGACTCTGGTCGGACCATGATCAATTGGATGAATGAGATGGATTATGATGCTTCCGTCATCGGCCTTCAGGAATTCATGTTTGGGATAGACAACATTAAAGCATTGGATAAAACTGCTAAATTCCCATTATTGAGTGCCAATCTCCAATCCGAAACCTATGATCCACAAGACTATTTAGTTAAGGACTTTCAGGGTGTCAAGGTTGGTATTATTGGCTTAACTACTTCCAATACTCCCAACAAACTTTTGCCAGAACAAACTCAGGGCGTCAACTTTTCCAAAGAAATTCCAGT
>JAUVDF010000092.1 GCA_030595455.1 Fidelibacterota bacterium
GCATCAATCCGCTTATCATGTGATTCAACAATGATTTTGGTGCGATCGCCAGGTTCACGAGAGAGTGTGCGGACATCAATGATGCCATCCTCAATCTCAGGCACTTCATTCTGGAATAATTTCATCAAGAAGGTTGGGTCAGCACGTGAAATGATAATATCGGGACCGCGTTTATCAGAACGAACTTCCTTGATGATAGCACGAACACTATCTCCACGGCGATACCGTTCACTATAGATCTGCTCCTCACGGGGCATCTTCAATTCAGCTTTTTCAATATTGACGAACAGGGCGTCTCTGCGTATCTGATGTATCTCACCAATGATGATTTCACCAACACGACTGGAATAATCACGATAAATCTGATCCCGTTCAAATTCCTGAATCTTCTGGGCCATAACGTGTCTGGCAAAGGTGATTAAGCGACGACCAAAGGTTGCCGGATCAACTACATCAATAAAGGGATCCCCAATCTCTAAATCGGGAGCTACTTCTTGAGCAGTCTTGATATCTACTTCAAAGTCAGGATCGTCAACAACTTCAACGACTTCCTTTTCCTGGTAAATTTCAATCTCACCTTTATCCATATTGACAATAACATCGAAATTATCAACGTTTCCATATTTCTTCTGAATCAATGCTTCAAAGATTTCTTTAATAATATCGGCCAATTCCTTGCGGTCGATATCTTTGTCTTTAGCAAGCTGTATAAACGATTCAATGATGACTTTACTGATCAAGGGGTCAATCCTCCTATTACCATCGCAATTTTACTTTACCCTGGACAACATCACTCATGTTTAAGACTACATCATCCTGCTTCACTTTAACAGTGAGAGTCTCAGATGCAGCTGAAACAATTTCGCCTTCCAGGGGGTTTTGCACCGCAGCATTGCGATGATCAATTATCATGAGATGCCCGCTCAAGCGACGGAAATGACGGGCAGTTTTAACGGGGAAACTAGCTCCTGGCGAAGTAACCTCAACCGAGACCTTCTCTATATCTAATCCAGGAAGCGAAAGATTATTATGAATGGAACGATTAATACGAGCCAACTGGTCGATGGTGATTCCGGAATCACTTTCACACTTTGCGATTAACTGGTATCCCCTCCGTGATGCGTTCATTTTTACATCAACCAGGAAAATATCAGTAGCATCCCCAAAGCAATGCTCTATTCCGGTTTTTATTTCTTCATCGGTCCAATTCACTTCGTTTCTTCATACCTTATACAAATAAAGAAAGTGGGCCATCAACCCACTTTACGGGCGCAATGTATCTGAGGCGAGCACTGTTTGCAAGTCCAATAATTGCAATTATTTCTCCGTTACTTTTCCTTCTAAATACTTAACATACTCATTGAATTTCCCAGAAGGATTGCCAGCAAGTAGAGCATCAACAATATTTTTAGCCTCTTGCGTGTTCCCGGCAGCTACAAAAGCGTATCCAGCCTGCAGGTTGGCATACTCTGAAACCATGTTTAGCCCCATTGTGCCAACTTCCTGGTAAAGCAGTGCAGCATCGGCAAAATTTGACTCTTTTTCATTGAGATAAGCCAATTTAAGTTTTCCAGCTGCTTTTAGTGGTTTATCTGAGCTATTTGCTAGTTGTGAAAAAAGCTGTCTGGCGCCATCATTATCCCCTGCATCCATACGAGCAAGCCCTAACTGAAGGGTAGACTGGGCAATAATTTCATTCTTGCCGTATTCCTGCACCACGCGTTCCAGCTCAGCAGTAACATTTTCATTCATCCCCATTGCGGCTGCTAGCGTAGCTTTGGTATTGTCAATCATGGCTTGATTTTTTGCAGCTTCACTGCTGTTCATCCAACTCCAGCCCAGAATTACGATAACGAGTAAAACACCAAGGGCCGTGAATATCTGCTTACTGTTTTCTTCGTAAAACTCTTTCCCCTTTTCAAGACCATCCAATAGTGGATCGTGCTTTAATTCTTTTTTGGTAAACTTTTTCTTCGGTGTCAGCATTGGAAATTTTATCCCTTCACAATTTCTATTCTTTTCAAAATGACCCTGAACAATTCAGATCGGGGTACACTATCGTACCCCTGAGGTGATTCGAACACCTGACCTACGCTTTAGGAAAGCGTTGCTCTATCCTGCTGAGCTACAGGGGCATTACTTATAAAAAAGCACGCCAATATAACCGACCATGTAAGGCCACCAAAGGGATTTACGGAGTTTGATTACCAGTATGGAATAAAAAAAGACCGGTGTTTAAACCGGTCTTTAAAGATTTATAATCCCTTAGAAGACTAAGCTTTTACTTCTAAGCCCCCAAAAGCCACGGTACAGTGCAAAGTTACATTGACTGCACTATCAGATGAGCCTTTGGTTTTATCTTCAATTCCCCCAAATATAGGTGATCCGGTAAGAATAACATTCCAGTTTTCTGGAACGACTATCTCGGCGCCACCAAATAAGGCGGTTACATGAATAACGCAGCCGGTTTCGACGGCTTTTGCCTGACGCAGATCTAGTTCTACACCGCCAAATAGAGCCAAAATATTAGCGCCGGTGAAATTATCTGAATGAACGGCTCGCTCGACGCCTCCAAAAATGGCTGAGGCATGTACAAAATCATCATCATGTGCTGAAACCTTGGAAAGTGATAGTCCTGGCTTCCCTTTTGACTTAAGAAGCATAGACACACCAACATATAAAATAGCGAGCGGCCAGAGCTTAAATATACTGCCCCAGTTAATAAAGTCTAAGGTGGCTGATAATAGTACCAAACCGACAATAAACAGGATTGAACCATTACGTCGGTCCTCGTGCTGCAATTTTGAAAACCCAGCGACTACTAGAATCACCGGCCACCACTGCCCAATAAAATGGCCAAGATGCATAATATCCAAACTTTGCAGGAGAAATATGGCTCCAACCGCTATAATTCCGATTGCGATCCAGGATTGTTCATTGCTCTTGCCAGGTAATTTCTCAGTCATGTCTTCCAGCTCCTCTATTCATCTATGATCTCTAAAAATACTCTGAAAGCGATGC
Source organism: Fidelibacterota bacterium (assembly GCA_030595455.1). GTDB lineage: Bacteria > Fidelibacterota > UBA8477 > UBA8477 > JABMPR01 > JABMPR01. The sequence continues at coordinate 3,022 of JAUVDF010000092.1, forward strand.
TAGCCCAAAGGGATTTTAAAAACAAATTGATAATTCATCCCAGATTCAGCGTTTTTCTTCGGAAGACCAACACTAAAATTAAAATATTGATCAGAATCCGGATTGTTAAACCGTTTGAGTTCAAAACGGGTAATCGCCCAGGCGATCAGTGATCCCGCTCCGGCACCAATGACTACATCCGAAAAATAGTGCATATCACCAGCAACCCTCAGATAGGCTGTCACTCCAGCAGTACCAAGCAATGAGCTCCATATTAGACCTTTTCGTTCCGGGTAATATTCACTAAGTAACATGGCATTCGTAACTGCTTGGGAAAATGCCACACTACTGTGCCCACTAAAAAATGAAGCATTATCTGTTGGTCCCAGACTGGGTCTTGACCCGTAATAATGATAGGGACGCTCGCGAGCCACCCCGATTTTAACCAGATTAGTTATCAAACTATTTACCGCGAAGACTTCCATGTTAATAAGTACAGCCTGTTTATGGTCCTCGCTAAGGAGTGGTCCCCATACCAGACTACTAAGGGAAACGCCATAGACTAAACGATCACTCCAGGTTTTTGCCAACTCCTGCTTGCTCGCTCCCAGATAAAGAGTGTTACGCATAGATACATCTATTTGATTGGGTGTAGAGAAACGTGGTTCAGTTGGTAAATAATGGTCCTTGGCAAAGAGTTCAACCCCAGCAGCAATACCGAGGACAGTTGAAGCCAGCAAGAAGTCTCTGTTACTGGGCACAGTCTGACTTCGTAGCTCTGTACAATTCAAGCTTAATAGCAGTAATAGAATTATCCGAAGTGAAATGTTTGATAGATTCAAATTATAAATTGACTGGCTCGAAGACATCTTGATTGGTTCGCTTCAATACCGATGAAGTCAAAAATGGATTTGTAAACTGGAGTCCCATCTCGGAATATAGTTGACTGGGAACACCAATATCAGCTAAATATAACTGACCAACATATTTACCACTTCCCTGCTCAATAAGACCACTTTTCGGCAGAGCCAGTGTAAGGGTTGCATCTGCGTGCAAAGCGTTTCCCTGGAACCCTGTTGACACATCCAGGCCAGAAGGAGCATCCAGTGCGATGACCAGCTTATCACTAGATTTATTTACTGTTGAAATAAGATTATCTAATTCTGTTGAGAGTCTACCGCTCAGTCCATACCCTATGACAGCATCAATGATAACATCGGTTTCGCTGAGCAACTGATCGAGATTTTCGCTTCCTATCGTAAATATTTTAGCATTCATCTGCTCAAGGGTCTGTAGGTGTTGCTTTGGTGTTGCCTTACGTTTCGAGTTTTCCCCTACCGTAATAATCTTTACTGTAAAACCCCAATTCACTAAATAGCGGGCAGCTACCAGACCACCTCCCCCGTTATTACCATTCCCACAGAATACTAAAATACGTGCTTGGTCGATATCTTTGGCTTTCAATCTGACCAATTTGGCAAGATTCTCGCCGGCATGCTCCATCATTTGCAGTAATGTTATCTGGTATTTATCGATCATCAGACGATCAACTTCAATCATCTGTTCTCGGTCGATATAGGGAATTTGGTATCGCATATTGTTCTAGCACGCTCAAACAACCAGTTCTAGCTATCATGTGGTAGCTAACTATTGTTTTAGCCAGTTTACTAATCTAAGCTCGGATTTATAAGGTGGTAGATTTTTTCGAATGAACGAGGTGTTTAGTCTAATGATTTGTCAGATGACTTATCACTTAAAGCATTCATTCGGGTGAGAAATTTTTCTTGATCAAAGCTTCCGAGAAACCATAATTTTCCATTGACCCATATAGAAGGCGTGATACCCCCTAAGGTCATTCGATCCGCCTGCATTTCAGTGATATTCTTAATGTCAAGTTTCATTTCAGGATAGTTGTCATTGAGCTGAAATAGTTGGCGATTGATACGATCACAAAAGTCACATTCCTCACGAACAATTAATTCGACTTGGATCATATTAGGGTTTTTCCTGCTTAATCATGCCCCAATATGGAATAGATGAGTGATGACTACTGTCAGTAATCCGACATAAGACTAATTGAAAGGACGACCTATTAACTTAGTTGGTCAAGATCACCCTTGAGTTGGAGAAATCTTCTGGAGAACTTAATCACATCGTCTTCAGCAAGTTCATTCAAAACCTGATTAACAGTTTGACGAGCTGTTGCAGTTAAATCTGCTATCTCTTGATGGGTTAAAAAGGGTCTTACCATCCAGCCATCAACCATTTTCTTACCAAAGCTTGAGATATAGCGATGTAGAAATGCCGTAATTCGTTCTTTGGCATTTTTAAAAACCAAATCTTCTACATGGGCTTGAATCT
>JAUVDF010000127.1 GCA_030595455.1 Fidelibacterota bacterium
AATTTTTCAGAACGAACTTCTCTAATAAATGCAGCATGCTCTGTATCCTCAAGATGAAAAATGTTTAAATCTTGAATAGAGGCGGCAACAGCATCAAGTTGGTAAACGTGACTGGCTCGGGGTTGTGCTGAGGCAACTTCAAAAAGCCGGGGGTCATTAAGGGTGATCTGAACTCCCTTGGAATTTCTAGTAACTGATATTTCCTCAATTCCAGCTTCATCCATAGCCATTTGGACTTCAACAGCAGCTTCATCCAAGCGATCGTTAACCCATCTGTGAATTTTGTTAATCTGACCAGCTCGAACCGTGATCATCATTATAAAGAATGTGATTAGAAGCGTAATTGTATCACCATAGGAGATGATCCAACTTGTCCGGGCTTGAGTGGCGATTTTCGTTAGTTTGCTAGACATGTTTACCGTTTTCAAGGTCAATCATTTGGATATCTAAATAGATCTCTACCCGTCGGTTTTCAGCATAACGACTCACTTCTACCAGGGGATGAAAGGGGCCATAACCTGACATTGAGAAGAAAGAATCAGGGATCGGTGTTTCAGCAATAAAAAACTGCATTACCTGATGAGCTCGGGCAGTAGATAAATCCCAGTTATCGCGGAACCGGGAAGAACGCCCAAGGGGAACCGCATCAGAATGTCCCTCAATCCGGACATTTATTCTGATGGTTTTACCGGTGGCTTCCAACTTTTGAAAGATATCTTGGTAAAGGATGGGAATCTTTTCAAGCTCTAATCCACCCACAATATCTGCTACCGTCTTTAGGTAAAAATTGAAATTGGCATCAATTTGATCATCGCCTGACTGGAAGAAGGTCTGATTACCAATTTCTGAAGGGATCAGAAGTTTAATGCCCTTAGGTCCGGCATGTTCGACATAAAGCCAGGCCAAATCACGGGAGCCCTTTTCATATATAACTTGGTTATATATTTGATCTTTTAATTGAGCCGCGAATTTGAAAGTTGTATTGGATTCATCCTCAGCTTTAATAATGAGCAGCAGAAAGAAGGCCAGAAGACCAGTGAGTAAATCGCTATAGGTTACCTTCCAGGAATTAGAAGCTCGTTCATGGACAATAGAGTTATCAGACATTGATCAAATCAATCAGTCTTTCGAGCAGATCTCCGAGTGTCCTTATCCACGAAGGTCAGTAATTTTTCACGCATAATCAGAGGGTGTTCCTTGGAGTGGATACTAAGGATACCTGCTTTAATGATGTTTAAACCATGAACCTCTTCCTCAGTTCTAGCCTTAAGCTTCCCGGCGATGGGAATAAATAATAAGTTGGCTAAGAGCACGCCGTAGAAGGTTGTAACCAAGGCAATTCCCATACCTTGGAGCAGGGCACCCATAGAGTCCTGAGCACCCGCAGCATAACTTCCTACAGAAGAGGTGGCTGCTTGTTTAGTCATCATCAGAATTAAACCCATTACGGTACCGAGCAGTCCAAAGGCTGGAGCATAGGAACCCATATTATAAAAAATCTCCTGGCCACTTGTGTGACGGTCAACCATAGAATTGAGTTCGTTTTCCAGGAAATTTTCTAACTTTTTAGGATCTCTTTCCAGGATAGCATTTTCCAGACCCATTTGAAGATAGTGATTGTCAATACCATCAAGTACGTTTTCAAGTGATGGTAATCCTTTCTTTCTAGCTTGGTCAGAATAGGTGGCTAGCTCATCGATAATCACCATGGGTTTGATGCTGCCCTTAGTAAAAAAGGCCTGCAGGGAGACTTTGAGCATGCCAACAACATTCTTAAAAGGATAATTAACTAAGGTGGCAGCTAGGGTTCCGCCAAGCACAATGGCTAAACCACGAAGGTTAAAGAAGGTATCTGGTGGTGTGAAGGTTCCTGGCTCAGACATACCAAAAAAGACCAGAAATAATCCAAAGATCAATCCAACTATGGTTGCAATATCCATATTTCCCCGGTAACCCCTTTCTACTTAAAAATAGTACTTATCTATTTAGGATAGAGTGACTCTGCCCATTGTATAAGAACTCGTGTTTGACTATCGGTTAAACTTGCGTCAGGATGTAAAAGGAGATAAGGCTTCATTGGCATTTTTCCGCTATCAAGCATCTCGATAATTTCATCAGCAACATCTGTGCTGTCATAAAAATCCATCCCTGAAAATTCTGAAAAATTGAGATGTTCTCGACCAACGACAACGTCGCGTGTGATCAAAAATGAACCTGGTGCAATACGACTATACCAGGGCCAAACAGTTTCATTAGAATGACAATCATAACAGGAAGTTCTAAGGATGCTATTTACTTCAGCTATAGCTTGTACATCTTGAATTACTGCTGGGTTAGTTTGATTCAATGGTATTAACTGGATAATGACGAACAATCCAATCAAACCTAAAATTACAAGTTTTGACCTGGGCATTGCCTCCTCCTATACAAAACAATTATAACAACATAACAAATGTAGTTGAAATATAAAGCCTTATTTACCTGTGAATTGGGAGATAGGTGGGAAAAATAATTGAATCCTGTTGTAGCCTACGGGTAAGCTACAACAGGATTCAACTGTATGTGATTCTAGAGCAGGCGAAGTCGGTTATCAACCACTTCAGCATTTTCTTTCAATGACTCTAAGTACTGGTTCCAGATTTCAGCTTGGCGATTCTGAGTTAATGTATGATACATCAAGTCATACTGAGCAGCATAATCTTGTTCATCAAAATCACTTCTAGCATTCAAGCGTACAACAATTGCCCCACGAGGGGAACTAAAAACTGGAGAAACTGTACCTGCATCGGCTAGTTCAAGGAAGCCAAAAACTTCATCGTATCTGCCAAGACCCTGAATAGTGCTGTTGCCTTTAGTACTGGGAACTTCCAGATAAACCAAACCATCACGACCAGCTAGCTTAAGGGATTTCCAATTATTGTTAGCGTTTAATTCTGCTAATAAGCCGTCAGCTGCTTCAGTTGCCAATGCTTGTTTCTTATTATTGTAAAGTTTACGGTTGATTGAAGCCTTGGCCTGATCAAGAGGCAAATCGCCAGCGAGGTCGATTTCAGACAGGTAGAAAATAGCAAAAGCAGTTTCATTCTGCATGACCTTACTGTGCATACCTGCTTCTGATAGATAGGCGAAGCGGACAGCTGACTGGAAAGAACCAAGACCTGAAACAAAAGAATCCTGCTGACGAAGTCTATTGGAGGTAGTTGTCTGCATTCCGAGTGAGTCAACAGCTATATCAAATCCAATTTCATCTGCCAGAAACTCAAGATTTTTCAATTCCCTACGAACCCGGTCCCGAGTGGTTTCACTGGGGCGGACTTCAATCAGGATATGTCGGGCTTCAACTTCAGGTGCACCGGCTTGTTTCCGACTTGCTTCAACCTTTATCAGATGATAACCAAACTGGGTCAATACTGGACCAATGACTTTACCAACGGGTGCTGCAAAGGCTGCTTCCTCAAAAGCGGGAGCCATTTTACCTTTTCCAAACCATCCAAGATAGCCACCATTGGAGCCGGAGGGACCTTCAGAATGTATTTGTGCCATTGATTCAAACGAGGCACCAGCAATTATGTCATCCTTGATATCACCAATCAGGTTTAATGCCCTGGTAGTGTCTGATCCAGTTGCGGTAACCTGAGTTGAAACCATTTTGAGAATACGAGTTTCATCTTTCTGGAAATCAGCGATGTTTTCATTATAATAAATTTGAATCTCAGCATCTGAAACTTCAACCTCATCATTTTTCCAGAGGGCAGACTTCACGAATATATAGTCCAGATCATAATCAATATGATTACGAGTATATTCAGAACGTACCTCAGCTTCAGATACCTGAGTCGTTGAAATAATTTTTTGCTGTAATTTTTCAACTGGGACAATAGCTGCTACTTGTTGTCTCATGGCGGCAAAGAAATTTCCTGCTTCAGGCGAGTTAACAGCTTCCTGATAGGCATTGTAATCGAATTCACCGGATTCAGTTATAAAGTATTGACGAACACTTGGGTGAACATTTTCAGTGAAAAAATATTTAAGCTCGTCTGAGGAAACACTTATTCCTTGCTCCTCGACTTCCTGACGGATTAAAATTTGGGTCACCATGGTTTCCCAGACTTGGTCAGTTATCTGTAGCATTTGCTCATTCGAGGGTTCAATTCCATTTCTTTGCCTGAAATTATCACGTTCATTTTGTAATGAGCGCATAAAGCTTTCTCGGCTCAGTTCTTCACCATTTACTAGAGTAAAAGCATTGGGAGAATTCCCACCAAGAAGATCCGTGATGTCAGCCCCTCCAACCAA
>JAUVDF010000019.1 GCA_030595455.1 Fidelibacterota bacterium
TTGAGCTGTTCTATAATTTGCTTTAGTCGCAACGCGCATACCCAGAAAACCAGCCAGACCGGAAGCCAGGGCACCCACGATAAACGAGACTACAACAAATCTACCATCACCACTATTGGCAACACCCAACAGGATAGCAACGGCAACGATAAATATCGCTAAAACACGGTACTCTGCTTTCAGAAAGGCCATGGCACCATCAGAAATATGTTTCCCGATTGCCTGAACCTTTTCTGAACCTTTATCCTGCTTGCTGATCCAGTTTGTACGCCAAAACGAATACGCCAGCGCAACAAAACCCATGACTGGAACCCAGATCATCATGTCACTCATATTATTTTTCCTCCTTTGTATCTTCAGCTGCAGCTTTATGTGGATTCACATTGTAGCGATTCATGCTATTATCAATGCTCTCTTTCAACCAATACTCAATAGCATCGGCTGCTTTTTCCACTTGTCCGGGCAGAAGATCCAAATCATTTTTTGAATAATCCTCTAAAACAAAGTCTTCAGCAAGACGTCGACCTTGATCACCACCAATCCCCATCCGAGTGCGGGGAAAAACGGTAGTGTTCAAATGTCTTATAATTGACTCTACTCCTCTATGAGTACCCGCTCCGCCTTGTTTGCGCAAACGAATCTCAGGAAAATCAATATCCAGATCATCAAAGACGATCATGGTGTCTTCCAGCTCAACTTTGAAATACTCAATCAAATGACGTACAGCTTGTCCACTATTGTTCATATAAGTGGTGGGCTTCATTAGAAGAGCATCCGGGTTTGTGCTTTTAGCATAAACATAGCTGCCTTTACCTGGTTTAAAGTTGAGCTGCCATCTTCTGGCAAGCTCATCAATAACAATAAACCCGGCATTATGCCTAGTTTTGGCATAACGTTCTCCAGGGTTTCCAAGTCCAATGATTGCTTGTGGCATAATACGTCTCTTGGTAAGGACTTAATTATTCGTCACTACCTTTATCTGACTTATCTGATTTATCAGAACCTTCAGCACCTTCAGACTTTTCACCGTCCTCAGATCCTTCTTCATCTTCAAATTCCAGTTCGTCTTCATCAACTTCAACAACTGGTTCTTCCAGTTTCTGAGGTAAGACCACAGATGTGATTGTGATTTCATCTGAAAGCAGTATCTCATATAGGTCATTTCGAATTTCTTCAACGTGAATTGCATCACCAATTGAAAGGTGACTCACATCGACCTCAACTGAGTCTGGTACATCTTCACCTTTACAGCGAACATTAACCTCATGAACAGGCTGCTGAAGCAGGCCACCCTCTTCGACACCAACTGGAATTCCTGTTAAAATAACAGGGACCGGAATTTCAATGATATCACGCAAGCGGATACCCAGAAAATCAATGTGGAGGACTTTGTCTGTAACAGGGTGAAATTGAACTTCTTTTACCATTGCCCGGCGTTGTTCACCTTCGATAATGATATTGAAGATCTTGTCACCGGAATGCATTGCTTCGCGCAGATGTGATTCTGTCATGACAAAACTATATGCGTCTTCTCCACCGGAGTAGAAATTTACGGGTATATAGCCGTCAACGCGCAAAGCTTTTACGGCTTTACGTCCAAATTCACTTCTCTGCTCAACCTGCAATTCAAACCGTTTTTTCGTTTTTGCTTGAGCCATTTTTATTTCCTTTATATCTCTTTTCTACAATTCAAATAATACACTGATCGATTCTTCATTATGAATCCGTTTGATTGCTTCACCAAAAACTGGAGCAACGCTCACTGTTATCAATTTATCCATCTGCTTTTCAGCAGGAATATTGATGGTATCAGTTATCAGGATCCGATCAATTGGCGCCGTTCTTAAGCGCTCAATAGCCGGTCCGGAAAGGACACCGTGGGTGACAGCTGCATTGACCGTAATAGCACTCATTTCTTTCGCTTTTTTGGCAGCAGCGACCATGGTTCCAGCTGTATCAACCATATCATCCATAATTAATATGTTCTTTGCACCGACCTTACCAATCAAGTGCATTACTTCTGCTTCATTATGCCCAGGGCGTCGTTTATCGATGATTGCCAGGGTAGCATCTAATAACTTTGCATAGGAACGCGACATGGGAACCGAGCCAATATCTGGCGCTAAAACCACCATATCTTCCATCTCCAGATTCTTGATTGCTCCAACAAGAACCTTCTTAGAGTAGAGGTGATCAAAGGGGATATTAAAATACCCCTGGATCTGACTACTATGGAGGTCCATGGAGACCACTCGGTCAGCACCAGCTGTCTGGATAAGATCAGCAAAGAGTTTCGCACTGATTGGAACTCGTGGCTGATCCTTACGATCCTGTCTAGCATATCCATAATAAGGAACAACCGCCGTCACTCTTCTTGCTGATGCTCTTTTTGCAGCATCCAGCATAAGCAGTAGTTCCATCATGTTGGTGGCAGGTGGATCGGTGCTTTGAATAATAAAGACATCCTCACCGCGAACATTTTCATCAAAGCGAACCCACAACTCACCATCACTAAACGGCTTAATCGTCCTTTTACCTAACTCTATACCCAGATAGTCAGCTACAGCCTGTCCAAACTTAGGATTGGACCGGCCACAAAACAGTTTCGGGTTCATTAGCTTTTTCCCGTTTCTTTTGTTTGGCGTTTTAGTTGTTCCCCAATTCAAACTGCCCTGAATCTAACTTTAGCTAGATCCCAGGTGCAAATATGTTTGAATTGAAATAAGGTGTTCCGGGAGGAGGATTCGAACCCCCATAACCAGCACCAAAAGCTGGTGTCCTACCATTGAACGATCCCGGAGGATAAATATAATCAGCTGTAAGTGTGGGTTATCTGGGTATGGTAACGGTTTATAAAAAACGATTGAGCAGCTTGAGCTTGCGCTAAGCTGTCAAAGATCCCATACACAGTCGAGCCACTACCCGACAAGCTGGCAAAAAAGGCTCCTTGTTTAAGAAGCTCATTCTTTAGAGTGCCAATTTCTGGATGTATATGAAAGACAACAGATTCAAATTCATTTTCAAAAAACCGTACCAATGTTGCCTTATCTAAAAGGCGGCCAAAAGTAATCGGCGCTTTAGGGGCTGTCAATGGTATTTTTAATGCTTCAAATGCTTGTTTTGTCGATACATGTATAGGTGGAATGATAAGTAGAATGACACCCCCGAAGGCCAGTTCCAATTGCTCCAGTTTTTCACCTATGCCTTGTCCCCGCTGGCATCCACCGCTTAGGAAAAAGGGAACATCTGCCCCGAGCTTGAGCGCCAGACCCTGAAGTTGGCTTGCCGAAAGCGGTTCTACAGCAATTTGGTTAAGCCCTTTTAAAACGGCAGCACCATCGGCGCTACCACCACCAAGCCCTGAACCGGGGGGCACAACTTTATCCAGTGTGATTTTAACTGGGACAAGACTTCCCGTTGCCTCCTGAAATAATTCGGCGGCATGGAGACAAATATTATTACCCCCATCGTCAAAGGGCAGGCCTGTCACCTCTAAAGAAAATTGATCTGATGGTTCAAAATGGAGCGTGTCGCCCCAGTCCAATTCCTGGAAAACAGTATCCAGCTCATGATAGCCATCTGGACGTTTATTTAAAACCTGGAGATGAAGATTAATCTTGGAGTGAGCCAAAATCTTGAAGGGTTTAAAAGACATAAGGAGAACAGATAATCCTATGATCTAACTTTTTGAAACCGGTTCATAGAGACCAATTAAGTTTCCATCAAGGTCACGAAAGGTGGCAGACCAGCCAACTTCTTCATGAATATAGGTGCGAGGCTTATCGATTTTACCACCATTCTGTACAACTCTTTCCAGAACAGCTTCAATAGTATCAGGGATATTAAGATAAACGATTGTACTTCGCTCAGGAGCCGTGTAGTCAGCCTCTTCGATAAGAGCTCCCGATACCTCTTTGGCTGGAAAAATGGCTAGCTTAAACTGATTTATAAGCGACCCACTTAACTCACATTGAAAAACTGCCTCATAAAAAACTTTAGCATGCTCAATATTCTTGACCGGTATTTCAAACCAGGTTAAGGCACTATCCATGATGTTCCCTCCTAAAAGCTCACTACTTGCTGGCAAGATTGTCTTTTACAATAATATAACGATGAATGAAAAATCCTGCGATGATACAAATCATGATTATAGAGACCGCTGTATTATAACGTTTCAAGTAAACGCCAATTTGCTCCCAATTCTCCCCAATTGAGCTTCCAAGCCAGATAAGTGTTCCATTCCAAAGCAAACTTGAGATGGTTGAGAGTAAAACCACTTTCCAAATAGTTAGTTTTCCAATTCCTGAAAAAAGACCAACAACACTTCTTAAACCAGCCAGGAAACGGTTGATCAGGACAACACCATAGCCCCATCTTTCAAATAAGCGTTCAACTCTCGCCAAACTATTAGGGGAAAACCAGGTCTGCTGCTTCGAGTACATGAAGCCTCGGCCATATTTAAATCCAAGAATATAGAGCGTCATAAAGCCAAAGACACTTCCCAGTAGGGTGGTCACCATGGCCATACCAAATGATAAATTTCCTCGACCAACCAGATAGGCGCCAAACAGTAAGATGGTATCACCTGGAATTGGAGGAAAAATATTTTCTACATATGAAGCAGTAAAGATCGTGATGAAAACAAGCCAGTCTGGTGCTTGTTCGATAAAATTAAAAATGGTATCCAGCAACTGAAATTCCAGGCTTAACGTTTAGACAGAAGACAAACGGCCTGGGCTGCTACTGCTTCACCCGAACCGGTCATTCCAAGCCCTTCTGTCGTTGTCGCCTTAACCGATACCTGCTCAACAGTCACATTTAGAGCGTTGGACAATTTTTGCCTCATCTCGCTTAAGAAGGGTGAAACCTTAGGTTGCTGAAGGACGATGGTTGCATCGATATTAGAAACAACATAACCGGCCCCGTTGATTAGCTCTGCAACATGTTGCAGCAAGTCAATTGAATAGGCAGACTCATAAGCCGGATCAGTGTCCGGAAAATGCTGTCCAATATCTCCCAAAGCCAACGCCCCCAGAACTGCATCAGCAATTGCATGAGTCAAAGCATCTCCGTCCGAGTGTCCGAGTGTGCCTTTGTCGAAGGGGATTTCAACACCACCTAGAACCAGTTTACGACCTTCCACCAGTCGGTGGACATCATAACCCGTACCTATCCTAAAGTTAGGTGTTAGCTGTTCGGTGTTAGGTGTTTCGGACATAAATCTTCTCTGTGTAATCCGTGGTTAAGCTTTTAGCGGATGAACATGGCATCGCCATAACTGAAAAAACGATACCCCTTATCAACGGCAATTTTATAAGCATTAAGAATTTTTTCTTTGGAAGACAAAGCTGAAACCAACATAAGTAGCGTTGATTTCGGTTGATGAAAATTAGTGATGATTCCGTCAACTACTCTAAATTTGTAAGGCGGATAGATGAATTTATTAGTCCATCCATCTCCAGCTTCCAGCTCTCTGGGATACATGACTGCCGACTCTAAAGCTCTCACAACGGTTGTGCCAACACCAATTATGCGTCGGCCTTCCGTCTTGGCTTTTTTGATGGCAGCTACTGTTTCTTCAGGGACGTTGAAGTATTCAGCATCCATCTGGTGCTTAGTAATATCTTCCACATTCACCGGCCGAAAGGTTCCTAAACCAACGTGCAAGATGACAGTGTGAATCTCCACCCCTTTGGCTTTAGCTTTTTCTAATAATGCTTCAGTAAAATGCAGACCAGCTGTCGGGGCTGCCACCGCACCACGATGTTTAGCATAAACTGTCTGGTATCTTAGTTTGTCTTTATCATCTGCTTCGCGTTCGATATAGGGTGGTAATGGCCAATGACCGACCTCATCAAGAATTGAGAAAAAGTCACCACCATTTTTATCAAAGCGAACAACTCTCCCACCGGAAACGGTGTTGTCAACCACATCACAGGTGATCTTATCTTCAATTACCAGCTTGTTGCCTACTCGGACTTTGCGAGCTGGTTTAACCAACGTTTCCCACAGGTTATTGCCCAATTCGCGAAGTAGGAATAATTCAATCTCAGTATCCGTTTTGTCTTTACGGGCAAATAATCTAGAAGGAAATACTTTGGTATTGTTCAGGACCAGAACATCCCCTTTTTCTAGCGCATCCACCACACTGGAAAACTTACTATGCTTTACTTCGCCCGATTGGGCATCCATGAGTAATAGTTTGGACCCATCCCGTTTTTTGGCAGGATGTTGGGCAATTAGATCATCTGGAAGATGATAGTCGAAATCAGATAAGGTTAGCGCTTTGGCTCGATCAAACAGCATATATTATTCTCTCTCTTTTTGAAACAAACTGGTTTGCGGTATTTCAGACTTTAAGATGAAACCTAAATGTCTATAGGCTTGAGGGGTGGCCACACGACCACGAGCAGTTCTGACTAGAAAGCCCTCCATAATGAGGAAGGGTTCATAAACTTCTTCTAGTGTGTTGGCTTCCTCACCAACTGCCACTGAAAGTGAATTCAGACCGACAGGTCCGCCTTCAAATTTTTCGATTAATGCTGACAGAATACGTTTGTCCATATCATCCAGACCATATTCATCGACATTGAGCATCCCCAATGCTTGGTCAGCAATTTCTTTATCAATTGAACCGTTACCTTTTACCTGGGCAAAATCCCTGGTTCTACGTAAAAGGCGATTCGCAATACGTGGGGTTCCTCGGCTTCTACGGGCTAGCTCAAAGGCACCTTCATTATCAATGGGTACGTTGAGAATATTTGCAGATCGCTTGATAATCTGCTGAAGTTGCTTGGGCTCATAAAAATCCAGTCGCAGAACAACACCAAAGCGAGCCCGCATAGGCGGTGTTAATAATCCGGCTCGGGTGGTGGCCCCAATGAGCGTGAAGGGTTCAAGATTGAGTTGCACACTTCGCGCACTTGGACCTTTATCAATCATGATGTCAATACGATAATCTTCCATGGCTGAATAAAGATATTCTTCAACAACATGATTTAAACGATGAACCTCATCAATAAAAAACACATCCTGCTCTTCGAGGTTGGTCAGGAGTCCAGCTAAATCAGCTGCTTTGTCCATAACCGGGCCAGAAGTGATTTTAATGTTTACCTCAAGTTCTTTTGCGACCAACATAGCCAGGGTTGTCTTTCCCAGTCCAGGAGGTCCAAATAGCAGAACGTGGTCTAAGGCTTCGTTACGTAGTTTGGTTGCCTCAATAAATATTTTTAATTGTTCAACTACAGCTTCTTGACCCACGAAATCTACCAGCCTTTGCGGACGCAAAGCGCGGTCGAATTCTTGTTCTTCAGTTAATTGTATAGGTTGGGTCAAATCACTCATAAATAACTATCTAGGTCCCTCTTTCTATCGTCTCTCAATCGATGTTTAAGCCTTTTAGAATGTGACCGCAAATATAGTCGGCCAGGGGGGCTGTTTACAAGTAGAGACATGGCATATAAGGTCTCTGCCTGTTCAAGCGATATTGATTTACAATTCATTTTGCTTCCGCGAATGCTAAGACGTGTCCATCAGGATCAAGACAGTAGCCCACGCGATCACCCCAATCTCTCAGTTCAAGGGGAAGAATCTCCTGAGCACCATTTCTAAGGGCGCGTGTCAAGTAGGATTCAGCTTGATCTGTTAGTAGGTATATTTCTGCTCTGGGTGTGCTTTGAGCTGATTCGGGGAAATATTGTGACCCCAGTAGATTTTTAATCCCTGATAGGGGCATCAAACCTAGAAAAGAGTTATCAAGCAATTTGAATTCAGTCATACCAGGAACGTGAAGAATTGGCTCAATATTAAGCACCGCTTGATAAAATTGTTTTGCTACCTCCTGATTTGCGACATAAAGGATTGTCATATTCTGCTTGATCATAGATTTCCTACTTAGCCAACATTTCCTTTAGATAGTATCCTGTAAAAGACCGCGTAATTTTACTTATCTCTTCCGGGGTTCCCATGGCCAGGATCTCGCCACCGCCATCACCACCTTCAGGTCCCAAATCGATAACATGATCTGCAGATTTGATCACATCCAGATTATGTTCGATGACCAAGACCGTATTGCCTTTATCCACCAAACGATTCAACACGGACAGTAGCATTTTTACATCTTCAAAATGTAAACCGGTCGTTGGCTCATCTAGAATATAAAAGGTTCTTCCCGTCCCTACTTTACTCAACTCACTGGCCAGTTTTACTCTTTGGGCTTCACCCCCGGACAGGGTCGTTGCCTGCTGGCCAAGTTTTATGTAGCCAAGTCCCACTTCAACCAGAGTTTTCAATTTGCGCTTTAGACTGGGAATGGCTCTAAAAAATGCATAGGCATCTTCAACTGACATATCCAATATTTCAGAGATATTTTTGTTCTTATAGGTGATTTGAAGGGTTTCGCGATTGTAGCGCTTGCCTTTACAATCCTCACATTGGACATAGACATCTGGTAAGAAGTGCATTTCGATTTTGCGAATTCCATCACCCTGGCAACTTTCACAACGGCCACCTTTCACATTGAATGAAAAGCGCCCCGGCTTATAACCGCGGAGTTTTGCTTCAGGCAATTGCGAGAATAGATCACGGATAAAAGTAAAGGAGCCCGTATATGTGGCTGGATTTGATCGAGGTGTCCTGCCAATAGGGGACTGGTCGATATTAATTACTTTGTCAATATAGGCTAAGCCTTCAACCCGATCATAGGCCAGGCTCGTGATTTTTGTGCTATAGACGGATCTGGCCATGGCTGGATACAGGGTCTGATTGATGAGCGAGGACTTACCTGATCCTGAAACCCCTGTTACACAAATAAATTTACCCAGCGGGAAATCCAGAGTCAGTTTCTGAAGATTATTGCCGCGCGCCCCCACCAACGTGATTTTGCTGTTTTTCCCCTCACGTCTTTGAATGGGTACTGGAATAGATAATTCACCTGTGAGGTATTTTGCCGTTAGTGATTTTTTGTTTTTCAGGAAGGTGGCTGGTGGACCGATTGCCACGACCTCACCACCATGCTCTCCGGCTCCGGGACCCATATCAACCAGAATATCTGCTTCTTCCATTGTTTCCTGATCATGCTCAATAACTAAAACTGTATTTCCCAGGTCACGTAAATGTTTTAAAGTCTCAATCAACCGTTTGTTATCTCTTTGGTGTAAACCAATTGAAGGTTCATCTAATATATAAAGTACACCAACCAGCTGTGACCCAATTTGAGTTGCCAGTCGAATTCGTTGGGCTTCACCTCCAGAGAGAGTCCCGGCAGTTCTCGATAAATTCAAATAATCCAAACCAACGTTAACTAGAAAACTTAGTCGTTCTTTAACTTCCTTTAATATCTGTTTTCCAATGATCTCTTCAGTTTCGTTCAGTTTTAATTCGTCGAAAAAGGCATGCAATTCTTTTATGGGCAGGTAGCTCAATTCGGTAATGCTCTTTCCGCCAAGCAGGACATGATTGGCTTCTATCCGAAGTCTTGAACCTTGACAATCTTCACAGGGGAGTGAGCTCATAAACCCTTCCACCCATTTCCGAATGCCTGGTGAGGTTGTCTGCTTATAGCGTCGTTCCAGGTTCGGAATGACCCCTTCAAAGCCGCCTTCGTATTCACCCTTCCAGCGCTCTGATTCGTAAGCCATCTTAATCTTCTTGTCCCCAGTACCGCGAATGATAGCCTCTTTGGCTTCTTCACTAAAACTGCTCCAGGCTTGCGTGAATTTAAAATTATAGTGTTTAGCGAGACTTTTGAGAATCGCTGCATACCAATTACCGCGGGGTTGTTCACCAAGGGGAGCAATGGCACCCTGTAACAGAGATTTCCTTTTATCAGGAATTATAAGATTGATATCCATACTGGTTTGCATTCCCAGGCCATCGCAACTGGGACAGGCTCCATAAGGGCCATTAAATGAAAACAATCTGGGTTCTAGTTC
>JAUVDF010000062.1 GCA_030595455.1 Fidelibacterota bacterium
TTGACCCACATTAATGAAATCAAAGTGGTCTGATCGGTAATGCATGCCTGAAGTTCATCTAAATCAATTTGTCCCTGTGAATCAGTCTCTAAATACGTGACCTGATAGCCCTCTTGCTCCAGCTGTTTACAGCTTTCAAGAACAGAGGGGTGTTCAGTGCGGCAAGTAATGAGGTGCTGTCCCTGTTCTTTGAGGCTGTGGGCTAAGCCAATTATGGCCAGGTTATTCGCTTCTGTACCGCCAGAGGTGAAAATGATTTCACTGGGTTTGCAGGCTATAATTGAAGCCACTTCCTGGCGGGCTTTATCTAAAACGGCAGCAGTAATACGGCCTTTTTCGTGGATACTTGAAGGATTCACGATTTGCTCTTTTAACCAGCCAGCCATATGATCTTGAACCTCTGGTAGGAGGTAGGTAGCTGCGGCATGATCCAAATATATACTTTCAGCTTGCTTCATCGTTCGAACATAGTCGAAAGTTGAGGCGGAGGGAATAAAGAATAATGGTCTGGACCTCGACTTCTTTTCCTCCTTCCTTCTTAACTAATCCGGCTTAATTTCTTCGCAAGCTTATGAAAGATCTACACCTACATATTGACACAGTAAGACGACTCTTACGCCGACATGCTAAGAGAAATCTGGAAAATATGCTGGCTAAACTGCATCCGGCAGACTTAGCTCTGATCTTTCGTCATATTACCACAGAAGAGATCAATGAAGTCTTTTTAATGATCCCTGATGTTGAGCAGGCTGCTGAGGTGCTTTCTGAGATGGATGAGCACCTGATTGAAGAACTTATTACAGAAATCCCTATTGAACAGACCATGAAGTTGATGAAGGCCTTATCGTCAGATGATGAAGCCGATATACTTCAACTGCTACCAGATGAATTGGCTGAGGACATTCTTAATCGTCTTAAAGCCAGCGAATCGGAAGAGCTGGAAACCCTCATGGCCTATCCGGAGAACTCAGCCGGTGGCTTGATGATTCCTGATGTTTTCTCCCTGCACGAGGATACGAGTGTTGGAGACGCAATTGCTTCTATTCAGACTCAAGATGAGCAGGAAATGGTTTTCTATCTTTATGTCATTGATGATCGGCAGCACCTGGTGGGTGTGATTTCCCTCAGGGACCTGATTACTTCCAGACCGGAAAAGACATTAGACCAGTTAATGACCACACATGTACATGCCGTTCAGCCCCTGACAGACCAGGAAGAAGTAGCTCATATTGTATCGCGTTACAACATTCTGGCTGTTCCAGTAGTAGATGCGAGCAACAAACTCATGGGTATTATCACCGTGGATGATGTCATTGATGTGATCCGGGAAGAAGCCACAGAAGATTTTCTACAGATGGCCGGTGCTGGTCGTGATCGAGATATTCTCATGAAGAGTGCGTTCTCAAACGCCAAAACTCGCGTTCCCTGGTTATTCGCTAGCTGGATGGGTGGCATGCTGGTAGCTAGCATCATTACTAGCTACGAAGAAACCTTAGGCCAGGTTCTGGCTTTGATGGCTTTTCTACCAATCATTATCGGTATGGCAGGTAATGTTGGAACCCAGACAGCCACAATCATTGTTCGAGGTATCGCGACTGGAAGAGTAGAAACAGCAACGGCCCTGCACATTGTTTTCAAGGAACTACAAGTGGGGTTAATGCTTGGGGGTCTTTATGGCCTTCTACTTGGGGGAGCCGGTTACGCTTTAGGACAGATAGGGTATATGGAAATTGGTGTTATGACATCCGTTGAGTTGGGTATTACGGTTGGCATAGGTATTATTCTAGCCATGACAACGGCAGCCTTTGTTGGGGCTATCGTACCAGTAGTATTACATCGTATGAATCTAGACCCGGCAGTTGCTACAGGTCCTTTTGTCACAACCAGCGTCGATATCCTAGGTGTCGTAGTTTACTTCATCGTAGCTGGCTTTTTTATTCTATAGAGAATGATCACACTTATCATAAGTATTTTGGCTCTGGCCACCTTGAGCTATGGAATATTCACTCTGTTTATATCCAAAGGCTTACTACAAAAACAAAATCAGGTAAACTCAGACAATTCACCGGCTGTCGCAGTGGTTATTGCTGCTCGTAATGAAGCCCAAAATCTTCCAGATCTGTTAGTAGATCTTGCTGCCCAAGATTACCTCGGGCAATTAGATATCTACATAGCTGATGATCGCTCCACTGATGCGACCTGGTCAATATTAGATCAATTTGCAAGGAAGCATCCTCAGTTTCACCCGGTCAGGATTACCAATCTATCAGAGCAAATGACCCCCAAGAAAAACGCATTGACATTATGCATTAAACAGACGACAGCGGAAATCATTCTAAGCACTGATGCTGATTGCCGGGTTGGTCCGAGCTGGGTCAGCAGTGCTGTATCCCAAATCGATGAGGAAGTGGGCATCCTGGTTGGTTATTCACAAGTTGAATCAGTAAATCTTTTTGCAGAATACCAGGCCTTGGATTTTGCTGCGGTCATGGTCGCTAATGCTGGTATGATGAACCAGGGCTATACCTGGAGTGGTTCAGGTCAAAACCTGGCCTATCGTCGATCTGCTTTCACTGCCATAGGCGGTTTTAATCCGGTCTCTCACAAAGTTTCCGGTGATGATGTGTATCTGGTTCAAACCATTCCTGAGAAAACGGGTTTAAGGGCAAGGTTTAACACTGATGTGGCTCATTTTGTACGCACAGCTCCTATGCCGACTATAAAAGAATTCTTAAACCAACGCATTCGCTGGTCCTCCAACTCCAGGGGTCTGGAAAAGAACAATCCCTTATTCTTCGGCTTTTTACTGAGTGCCTTTCTCTGTAACTTTATGATTCTGATTGCTGTATTTGCAGGGATAAGTGGAGTCGGACTCTGGTTACCCATAGCTTCAAAATTTATGTTTGAAGGACTCGTACTGTTACTCGGTGCTAAAACATTCGGGTTTTGGTCCTTACTTAAATTGTACCCACTCTGGTTTGCTCTGCAACCCTTGTATATCACTTATGTGGGACTGGTAGGTTTACGTGGTAAATTTAGCTGGAAACCCTGACCCACTATTATGAAACTGAGATACTTCCTACTTGTCAGCCTGTGTTGGAGTGCCTTGTCTGGAAAAGAGCTTGAAACGCTTATTGAGTATGAGGTGTCATATCTCGGGATACCACTTCTGGATATGACTTTAAACTGGGTAGAAGATGACACCAGTATCTATGTATCTTATGATAACCAGCTCAAACCATTTATTGCCTATTTTCACCCCGTACACAATATCTATCAGGTTCATTTTAGAAATGAAAGTTTCGAGCCACTCACCTGGTCAAAGTCAGTTTCTGAAGGGGAGATGCATTTCCAGATTAATGCTCACCGATCTAAAAATGGGAACAAAGTGTATTTCCAAAATGGGGATAGCCTTGATTTTCCAGCTGGAGGGTTTACTGTATTTTCCGCAACCCATTATTTAGCGTCCAAAGCCAGTGATGCTGACTTTTTTCCTGTAAAACTCCCCATCTTTATAGATGGTCAGGTCTGGGAAGCAAGCGCCAGTCGTTTTGATACTCAACAGCCCCATCCTGATTATGAGTTGGAAAGTGGTGATATCCTGATTCAAACTGATCTGCACTATCTTAGTGGTGAGTCGATAGTACCGGTAAATGATATCTTAACCTCAGTCATTGCCACTGAAGGAACGCAGTTTTTGCTATGGGTTTCTCCTGATGGAATATACAATAAAGCTCAATTTGGTAAATTCCCCAAAGCGGTCGTGCTTAAACAGGTGAGCAATTAAATGATTCAGGAAAGTGATCATTGGAGTTTGATGCATCAAACGTTTTGAAATGATGGTTCCGTCAGTTATTTTAATTTTTCTAAATCTGGCTACAGTAATTTAAATTTTTATGTCTGGGAAGGTCTCCATGAAAGAAAAGTCTAATATCTCCTATCCATTATTTGACAGTTTTAAGGACAAGTTGAGACCCAAACACAGCCAGACACAGATGGCTCTTTCCCAAGTTAATGTTTTTAGTCGACTCTCCTGGCAAGAGATCAAAATTGTTGAAAGTGCAGTACATATCCGCACTTATACTCCTAATGAACCCATCTTTCAACAAGGTGACCCTGGCAGTGGGATGTACATCATCATTGAGGGTCGTGTCGGTATTTATCTAGATATTCCTAACCATGAACCAAAATTACTTTCTGAATTGGGGGAGGGTGACTTTTTTGGTGAAATAGCGCTTCTGGATGCTTCACCCAGAACTGCCGCCGCCACGGCAATGGAAAATTGTACCATCATCGGCTTTTATCGTCCTGACTTGATGGATATTCTAAAAGTTAAACCAATTGTCGGTGGCAAAATCCTGCTTTCGCTCTCTGAGGTGCTAGCGACCAGACTTCGCAGTACTAATAGCGAACTGGTAAAAGTTTCCCGCCTTTTAGAAGAAACGACTGAGACCCAAACGAATGAGTAGCCAGGATCCGGTCCAGATTGCACCACAATCGTTAAGGTTCTTCCATCAGGGTCTGCTTAAGACTCTGATCTATTTTTTCTTGCTGATACTGATTCTAGCAGGGGCTTATAAAGCCTTGCCCTTGGTAATGGATGCCGTGTTCCTCCTGGTCATTGCAACGATTTTAACAGCCGTTCTTAATCCCTTTGTAGATCGTATGGAATCCTCTGGAATTCGCAGGATCTATGGGGCTTTAATTGTCTTTGGCGGAATATTCTCTGTTGTAGGAACGGGGATTGTTAAAGGTATCCCAACCCTCCTGTCTGAGATTGGTAGAATCAAAAATATGATTCAGCAACAGTCGTCGGCCGATTCTCTGGATACTATGATCAGTGATATTAATACCAAAATTGCTCAGTATATTCCAAATTTCGAGATCAATACTGATACCATATCAAACTTGACCAGTCAGTTTTTTGGGCAATTGGGCTCTATTTTAGCCAGTGCACTGGATACCCTGGCAACCATCGTTTTCATTCTGATTATTACCATGTTTTTTCTGGTTGACGGTTCCAGAATGATGAAGAGTCTAATTGGCATGGTTCCCAATCGCTATTTTGAAATGTCACTGAATATCAGTTACAAGACCAAAAAACAGTTAACAAATTTTCTCAAGGGACAGCTCCTGGCGGCGTTGGGTGTGGCCATCCAGTCAATTATTGGACTGACCTTACTAAACGTGGTATTTGATGCAAATATTTCAGGTGTTTTCCTGATCGGCTCCATTGCTGGAATGGCCAATATGATTCCTTTTGTGGGACCCTTTATGGGGATGGCACCGGCTATTGTCGTCAGCCTTTTTAATAATTTGGGTGATCCAGTGGCAGCAGCCAGCTACTACTATATTGGTCACATCATTTTGATGTTCCTGGTTGTGCAGATGATTGACAATAATGTAATTTCACCGATTGTTGTCTCAGGCTCTATGGAGATGCATCCCTTGACCGTTATTCTACTGATTTTGATCGGTTCTCAGATGGGTATCTTGGGCATGTTTCTAGCGGTTCCAGCCTGGGGGATATCCAAAGTGATTGTCCAGGAAGTTTACCATGGTCTAAAAGGGCACCACCTGATTTAACTGAACGTGTTATCTAGACCGGGTCAAACTAAAAGGCTTCGATAAGTTCGGTAACGACCTTATCTATTTCTGATATTCAATCTTTTCAATAATACCATCACGTAGATAGAGCCAGAGTTCTACATCTTCAGGTCTGGGATAGACCCAAAGTTCATAGTTTCCCTTATCAAATCGGCGGGTCGGGGGACCTACGTATTTGGCTAATGTGGAACCTTGCATACCGATCCGGGGGACGAAAGTTTCAGGATCCATAGCGGAGATATCATCTAATAAATTATCGAGGGCCATCCGCTTTAAAGTGCCAATCTCCTGAGTCCGCTCGTATTCCATGACGGCTTCCAGACTGCCTAAATGCTCATCGACTATGCCGGACAGGATCGGGTTCAGAGCTTTGGCGTCCTGCATGGACTGATAAACCATTTCACGATCTTCTTTGAGGATTCCCTGGTTGGCATCATCAAGTCGTCCATCACCAATTTTTAACCGCAGCTTATCAGTCACCTCTTGATAGCGGTCAGTCAGGCCATCTGCTCGTTTTAGCCAGTAAAGGCTACGCCCATAAATACCAGATTGATATAAAATAGTGGCTCGAATAATATATGAACGAGACAGTAAAACCTTGGAGACTTGGGCTGTAGTGGGATCACTCTTAAGCGC
>JAUVDF010000026.1 GCA_030595455.1 Fidelibacterota bacterium
GGGAAACTCTGGATGTGGAGCCTGATTACCATAATCTCAATGTTTATTCTCTTTTTTGCCAGCTTTGCCATCTGGACTTTTCAGGACGATGTGGAACTGGTTTATGACAATTATTATGACAAGGATGTGGTTTTTGAACAACAGATTCGCAGAGTAGAACGTACTGATGCTTTAGCGATTAAACCAGCCGTTAATTATTTCTCGCAGCGGGAAGAATTAACCCTTAAGTTTTCACCAGCGATGGCCCATCAAAATCCTACTGGTGAGGTGTTACTCTTTCGCCCGGCAGACCTTCACAAGGATCGACTGTTCCCGCTGGACCTTATTGGTGACTCACTCCAGACCATTAAATTGCCGGAAATGGATAAGGGGTTGTGGCGAGTAAAACTAAGTTGGACCAGTAAGGGCTTGGAATACTTTTATGAACAAGCCTTGATGGTGAAATAGAGTCTTCCTCGAGCGTAATATTCAATAAAAAAGGGACGTTGTTGGACGACCCTTTTTTATAATGTTGATCAGGTCTGCCTGCCAAATAACCCTTGCCGAACATGTGAGTTGAGTTAATTTTTTCCAAACTGGTTTAAGGAGATACATTATGGGGCTGAATCGCAGGCTCACGCTTATATTTGTTAGTTTGGTTTTTCTGGTTACTTGTAGCGAAGACCCGGATGTTTTATTCTCTAAAGCTGAAACGGAAGCATCTCTTGGTTCCAGACAAACCGCCCTGGATTATCTCTTCAAGATTCAGAACTCTTCTCCTGAATACACCGAAGCCTATCTTTTTGCTGCCCAGCTTTTCTTCGAGGATAACAATCTTTCAGAGGCCGTAAACCAGTGTAGAAAAGGACTTAACGCAAAAGCTGATTCGGCAAAAATATTCCGCTATATCGGTGAAATATATTACTTAAGTGGTAGCCTGGAAAATGCCTACCAATACTATCGTATGGCTGTCCAGTCAGATCCAAACAATACTGAAGTCCAGATCAGCATGGGTCATATCCTGAGAGATAAAGATCTTTACGAACAAGCGCTAGCTCATTTCGATAAGGCGCTGGAATTGGATTCAGCAAATTATTTAGCGACAGTTGGCAAAGCGCTCACCTTGAAAAACTATGACAGGAATGCAGAAGCGATTGACATTTTAGAAGCTGCAGTAAAAGATGAACCCATGGAAGGCGCAGCCTATGGTGCCCTGGCCATGTCACAAGAGCTGACTGCAATTGAAGATAAAGCAATTCTTGAGAATTACGCTCTGGCAGTAAAACTAACACCACGAAATAAAATGGTGTGGGATGCCTATGTGTCCTTTATGGTCAAGGGTCAAAATCAAAAAGACGCAATTGAAGTTCTGCAAAGCTATCTACGCCATTTTCCAGACGATGCTAATACTAGACATCATTTGGCAGAATTATATATAGAACTTGCCAAGACCGAAAGTCTATCATGGCTGGATGCGGCCAGGCAACAGTGTGACCAGGCTTTAATAACGAATACTGATGACCATTACAGTCATGCCTTACTCGCCAGGATTTATCTTCTCCAAGAAAAACCCAGGTTGGCTATTCTGGAGGCTCAACTTGCCTTTGAGATTAACCCGACAACAGAGTACCGGGAACTGGTTGATCAGGCCAAGTTTTTTTCAAACTGATACACCTCTCCTTCAGGAATTACACTATATCAACGCCTTGTTTAAGCGTGTTGCTATCTCAAGCTTCAGGAATCATTTATGAATAAAAAAATTGTTATTCTAGGTGCTGGTATGGTTGGTCGAACCATGGCGATCGACCTATCTAAGGACTTTGAGGTCTTGTCCGTTGATCGAGATGAATCAGTCTTAAAGCTGATACAAGGGATTCCCAATCTAACTACTCTCAGCGCAAACATCAGCGACCCAGATGTTCTGCGAAAGGTGATCGAGCCTGCCGACATCGTTGTAGGAGCAGTTCCGGGCTTTATGGGTTTTAAAACCTTGAAGACGGTGATTGAGGCGGGTAAAGATATTGTTGATATTTCCTTTTTCCCGGAAGACCCTTTTGAGCTGGATGAGCTAGCGAAGCAAAATGGAGTTACAGCCATTATGGATGCCGGTGTTGCTCCAGGGATGAGCAATATCATTTTGGGATACCATCATGCCCATATGCAGGTTGAGAACTTCGTTTGTTATGTAGGTGGGTTACCGGTAGAGAAAACCTGGCCTTATGAATACAAAGCACCCTTTTCACCTATAGATGTTATTGAAGAGTATACCCGCACAGCCAGAATTGTTGAAGATGGGCAGGTCGTGGAAAAACCGGCTTTGTCTGAACCAGAAACAATTGAATTCTCGGAAATTGGTAAGCTGGAAGCTTTCAACACAGATGGCCTGAGAAGCCTAATTAAGACCATGAATATTCCCAACATGAAAGAGAAAACCCTGCGCTATTCAGGCCATATTGAACTGATGCGTATTTTTCGTGAAACTGGTTTTTTTGATGAACAGGAAGTCCAGATCGGCGATCAGAGAATTCGACCCATTGACTTGACGACCCAGTTACTTTTTCCAAAATGGAAATTAGGTGAACAAGAAGCAGAATTTACGCTGATGCAGGTCTCAATTCAGGGCACTGAAAACAAACAAGCAGTGGAATACAATTACAGCCTGTTGGACTATTATGATCCTGAAACAGGCGCCTCCTCCATGTCCAGAACAACTGGATACACCTGTACGGCAAACACCCGTCTAGTTTTGAATGGTCATTATAGTCATAAAGGGATTAGCCCCCCGGAGTATGTTGGAGCTGCCAATAACTGTTTCCAGCTCATCTTGGATATGCTGGCAGACAGAGGTGTACATTATAAACTTGAGAAAGTTGGAGGCTAAAAACGACCATGAGTGATGACAAGCGTAAATCAGGATTAAGTCTTTGGACGCTGGTTATGCTGGTCTTTGTTCCAACTTTTGGCTTCAATAATATTACGACTAATGGTGTCGCCCTGGGACCAGCAGCTGTCCCCTCCTGGGTTTTAGTTTGTCTATTTTACTTTTTACCGTTAACCGCCATCATTGCCGAGCTGTCGTCTGCCAATAAACATAGGGGCGGTGGGATTTATAGCTGGATTGCCTTCAGTTTGGGAGATCGCTGGGCGTTTTTTGGAACATGGTCCTATTTTATCGCCAACCTCTTTTATCTGCAATTCGTCTTTGCTCGGATTCCAGTCATGGCTTCCTGGGCTCTTTTCGGAGAAAATCGATTTAGTGATCAGAATGTTACCCTACTACCCTACTATTCAATAGTTCTGTGTCTTGCTTTGACCTGGGTTGCTGCCAAGGGTGTAAAACAGTTCTCAAAGCTTAGCAATGTTGGTGGAAAATTTACCTTTTTAGCTACCGGGCTCTTTATTCTATTTGCGTTTGTGGCTTATTTCAAAGGTACCCCATCGGCGACAGAGTGGACCAGAGAGACCGTAATTCCAGACTTTTCAACGAGCTATTTTGCAACCTTCTCCTGGTTACTCTTTGCCGTAGCTGGTGCCGAAGTTGCTGGTACCTATATTGATAAAGTAGCTAATCCTGTTCGCACATTCCCCAGAGGTGTTTTGATCGCAACCATGTTGGTCGGTACAGCCTACATCGTTGGTTCTCTGGCAGTCAGTTTTGTTGCTTCCCCAGAGGTGCTAGCTGAGGCCGGTCTTAAAGATGCGATTTATGTTGTGCATGTCATTTTAGCAGAAAGTCTGGGTTTGAATGGAAAAATCGTTGTCCAACTTTATTCTGCCATCCTGTTGATTACTTCAATTGCCGCCTATGTGGTCTGGATTGAATCACCCATTCGAGCCATGTTCGCAGACATACCGGAGAATACATTTCCAAAATTCTTAACGGACCGGGATGAAAACGATTCTTTTTCCAATGCCCTGTGGACCCAAGCCGGAATCGTTATTGTGCTTATCGCAATACCATTACTGGGGCTTTCATCCATTGATACCTTTTTTCGCCTCCTCACAGATTTGTCAGCTCTTAGCCTGGTAATTCCGTATATCATTCTGGCGGTAGCCTTTTTGGTCTTTCGACTCAAAGGATCACCTGGTCCTTTTACGATGTTACGCTCAAACAAGCTCGCTATTCTTGTGGCAAGCTTGACCATTATCATCAGTGTTGCCGGCTTTTTTGGCGCTGGAATTGATTATTATGTTGATGCAGAAACGGGCACTGAAGCGGCGAAAGCAATTCTTATGACTTATGGTGGACCGGTTCTGCTGATTGCCCTGGGTTATGGTTTTACCCATTTTAGAAAAGGAGCCGGTGTATAACTACACCTTCAAGAAAGAATAGGTGAGTTCAATGAAAAAGAACACTCGAAATCAAACCTTAAGACTTTTGCTGTATGCTGGAGCAGTATATTTTGCGGCTGTTGCTATCGTACATGCTTTGGGAGTTAAAGTACCCGGCCTATTTGTTTACTTTAATGTCCCATCATACGCCTATCAGGATCGAATTATTTCTTTTCTGGCTTTTGGTTGGTCAGCCTTCTTTTTCCTTACAGCTAAAAAAATGGATAGTGACTTAATTAAACTTATTCTGTTTATCGGGCTGGTTGCCGTTGTTGCACTGATAATTAATACAATGACTACTAATTTTAGACTTATGGGTGTAAATATTCAAGCGAGCTATTTCTACATGATTACAGCCACATTGTTTATTTACTGGTTGAGTCTGGTGTTTTATGGTCGAAGTATTATTCTGAAGAAAAACTAATACAGGAATCCTCGCGTGATAAAAATCAAGCAGAGAGCTCAGGTTATGCTTATCGGTATGGCGGTTTTGATTTTATTTTCTGGTCTGGTTATTTGGCACGATCGACCATCACAGAAGATAACACTCTATGAAGCCCAAACCATGACACGGACATTTAATCAGCTTAACCCAGATTTTAGTATTCTGCTTAAACAGCTGAAACCAGCTGATCGATCAGTCGGTTTTTACCTTGTTGGGCTGGCAAACCAGATCAATTGGCCCAGGAGTTTGGCTCAAGCTTGTTATTCTGATCCAGTGTTGGTGAATACCGCAGCCTCAAGAATTCGTGAGCATTATTCCGAGAAAGCGGAAACGATCAGGTACAGGAGCTTGAATGATCTCCTGCTGCTGCTACAGGCGAAAGAAATCGAAGCTCCAGGATATATTTCCAGCTTGAATATGAAATCATATATGCTGGTTTCTGAAACCCCTTACGCAATATCAATTAAATCAATTATTGCGGTACTTATAGCAGTTTCAGGCCTGATAATTGTAGGGAATCTTCCGAAGTCGCGCTAACACCACTTGCGGTTATATCTCTTGCAGACACACAGGACCGCTAAGCAGCTAACAGTAGCGAAAACAGGATAAACGATGTAGGTTAAACGATTAAATGAGACGCTCTAAAACTCTAAATAAACTTACAAAAACCTAAGGTGTTCAGATGAAACGTAATCAGATTATTGTTCTATTAGTGCTGGTCATTTCCATGCTAATGTGGTCTTGTGGTGGCGGTGAAAAACAAGCAGCTGATCAATCAGATATTAGTAGCCAGATTGTCGAAAAAGACAATGCGACTCCTGACACTGAGGGCGGCTATGGTTTTGAAAAACTAGCCGAAGAGCTTGGCTATATCACATATGAAATGCCAGCTGAAGAACAAATCTTCTTTGGTGATCCCAGAGCAAAAAAGGGCGGGACTTTCCGTCACATAACGACTCGTTTCCCGGCCACCATGAGGACTGAAGGGCAAAACGCCAACTATGTGGAAAACAATACTATTTCAGGTCTCTGTTATGAGGGCTTGATTACAACCCATCCCCTGACGTTAGAATTCATACCAAGCCTCGCCAGTCATTGGAAGGTTGCCGATGATAAAATGAAATTCTGGTTTCGGATTAATCCAGATGCCCGCTGGTCTGATGGTCGTGAAGTTATTGCAGATGATGTAGTTGCCACCTGGGATCTACACATGGACGAGACAATCCTATCTCCGTCTGACCAACTGGTTTATGGGAAGTTTGAACGCCCCATCGTGGAGAGTAAATATATTGTGTCAGTTGTCTGCAAAGAATTGAGCTGGAGAAACCTGCTTTACTTTGGGACATCAGCAGTTCTCCCCTCGACGTATTTAAATCAAGTTGATGGATCTGAGTACTTGAAAGAATATCAATTCAAAATGCTTCCAGGAACGGGTCCTTATGAGATCAAAGAAAACGATATTGTTAGCCAGGAATCATTTACGTTTACCAGGCGCTTGGACTATTGGGCCAAGGATAATCCAACAAACAAATTCGTTGCTAATTTTGACAAGATCAAATTCCTGGTTGTGAAAGACAATCAACCACTCATGTATGAGAAGTTTAAAAAGGGTGAGGGTGATTTTTATACGGTGTCCAAGGCTCGGGTCTGGGTGGAAGAAACTGATTATGAATCCATTCAAAAAGGCTGGATCCAGAAACGAAAAATTTTCTCAGAAAAACCAGCCGGTACTTCTGGCTATGCTTTCAATATGCGTAAATGGCCTTTTAATGATAAACGGATCCGGATGGCTTTCACTTATCTCTACAACCGCGAAAAAATGAATGAAGAGATGTACTACAGCGAGTACTCCATGATGAACTCCATGTATTCCGGTTCGGTTTACGAGAACCCCAAAAATGAAAAAGTCGTCTATAGCCCAGATAAAGCAGTCAAGCTCCTTAAAGAGGCTGGCTATAAGACCAGGAACAAGGATGGGTGGCTGGTCAATGCCGACGGCCGAATTTTACGTTTTGAGATCGCGATCATGAAGGGTTCAGACTACATGGTCACGCCTGTTCAGCAGATGATGAAAGATTATGGCATTGATATGCAAATCAAATATATCGATGGAACAGCAAACTGGAAAAACCTCATGGAACGTAATTTCACCATTTACATGCAAGCCTGGGGCGGACTGGTATTCCCCAATCCGGAAACTTCTCTGCATTCGTCGTTGGCTGATGAAAACAATAACAATAATATTGGTGGCTTTAAGAATGAGCGGGTGGATGAGCTGCTCGGTGAATATGATAAAACATTTTCTCAGGCTCGCCGTGTAGAAATTATCCGTGAAATTGACGGGATTTACTCCGATATTCATCCAGCTGCCTGGGGCATTGCCAGGAATTATCAACGCGTCCTATATTGGGATAAGTTTGGTTATCCTGAATATATGGTGGATCGTTTTGCTGGCGACTATCGAACAGCCTTTACCCATTGGTGGTTTGAGCCAGAAAAAGAAAAAGCTCTAAAAGAAGCCATGGCAAACAACACGGCTCTCCCTGTGGGTGAGGTGGATGTGAAGTTTTGGCCAAAACACTTGAAGGCAAATAAGAACTAAAAAGGAAGAAGGAAAATAGTTGAGGAAGATCTAAACCGTTGAATGAAGTACAATATAAAAATCAACCTAAAACGGCATTTTATATTGGTGAACCAGAAACTGTTTGGGATCTAAAGGAAAGAACACGCCAGTTTGCCCTTCGATGTATTAAACTTACCGGAGCCTTGCCTAAAACTGACACCGGTCGAATTATTGGGAAACAGCTCTTGCGATCTTCAACCTCAGTTGGGGCTAACTATCGGGCTGCTAGCTTAGCACAATCAAAGGCTGCTTTTACGGCAAAATTGAGTATAGTTCTTGAAGAAGCAGATGAATGTTGTTATTGGTTAGATTTGATTATCGAAGCAAAACTGTTAGACAAAGACAAGGTTACTGATCTCTACAATGAAGCAATTGAATTGACCAAAATATTCGCTGCTTCCAGAAGAAAAGCACAGAGGACCAGAAATTGACAATTATTCCTTATTCCTTATTAAATATTAATTAACAATGACTACATATTTTATCAGACGTATTCTACTTATGGTCCCCACATTTCTGGGGTCAACCATCTTGATTTTTATTATCCTCCAAATGGCTCCCGGAGGTCCCCTGGAGCGAACTATTCAACAGCTACAAGCGGGCGCAATGCAGGCAGGTGAGTCTGTAGGGAGTGTTGGTGATATCATGGATGGTGGCAGCTCTGTTCTTCCAGAATCAGCCATGCGTGAGCTAAAACGATTCTATGGGTTTGATAAACCGGTCTATCAAAGATATCTAATCTGGTTGGGTGTATGGCCAAGAGAAACAAAGCATCGTGAAGTTGAATTTAAGAATGGAAATACTGAAGCTCAAAAGAATGTAGGTCGCGGCACCTATATGACGCTGCGACTTGAAGGTGATGATGTCTTGGTCTACGATAAAGCCGGACAAGTCAGCGAGGTCTGGAAAGCCTCCGTTGATACTGAAGGCTCAAGTGAGAATGTAGTTTTAACAACAATCTTTCAGACTGAGTATTCAGGAATCCTGACTGGGAATCTCGGAACCTCTTATACTTATGATCAACCGGTA
Organism: Fidelibacterota bacterium; assembly: GCA_030595455.1. Taxonomy (GTDB): domain Bacteria; phylum Fidelibacterota; class UBA8477; order UBA8477; family JABMPR01; genus JABMPR01. The sequence continues at coordinate 8,409 of JAUVDF010000026.1, forward strand.
ACAGAAGTCATGGCACCCCGATTTAAGATTTCAGTATTCTTTGGCTTAACGGGATTGATGCTTTCTTATGTTGTCTGTATTCCACTGGGGATTCGTAAAGCTTTAAATCATGGTTCCGCCTTCGATTTTCTTTCCAGCGTAACGATTTTCGTGGCCTACTCTATCCCGGGGTTTGCCCTGGGTGGCGTTTTGTTGGTTCTGTTTGGAGGAGGCTCCTTTTGGGACGTTTTCCCCTTGGGTGGCTTTCGATCCCCTTCAGAGGTTTGGGATGGACTCACCGTCTGGGGGCAGATTAAAGATCAGCTTTGGCACGCAGTTTTACCCATTATTGCCTGGTCAATTGGCAGTTTTGCTGGCCTCACAGTCCTAATGAAAAATAGTTTATTGGAAAATATTTCGCAAGATTATATCCGCACAGCCTTTGCCAAGGGTTTGCATGAGAAGCGTGTGGTCTGGGTTCATGCCATTCGTAACTCGATTATCCCGATCGCTTCTGGAATTGGTGGAATTATTGGCGTTGTGATCGCCGGATCCTATTTGATTGAAAAAGTTTTCAATATTGATGGTTTCGGCCGGATGGGATTTGAAGCGATTATCGATCGTGATTATCCCATTACTTTAGGATTTTTAGTTATTGTTGTAATCATCAGGTTGGTG
>JAUVDF010000016.1 GCA_030595455.1 Fidelibacterota bacterium
TATCATTGTCGATATTCAGCAGCGTACCTGGATTGAACTTGGTGAAAGCCACAGCTTCGAGGGCATTTCCCTGAATAACAAATTTGGGAGAGCCTTTAAGATTGTAAGCGGTCCTGAATCTCAGGTTTATCGTCAAATTGCCGATCTGCTGGCTGCGCTTCCTGAGCAAAATCTACTGGCTGCAAATTATCCCAATCCTTTTAATGGCACGACTCAGATAGAGTTTACCCTCAGAGATCCCGCCAGTGTACGCCTGGATATCTTTGATATCCGTGGTCGTCACATAAACACGCTGGTTGATGACCATCGTGATATGGGGACCTATAAACTTCACTGGAGCGGAATAAACAGAGACTATAAAGCAGTTAGTTCGGGCTTATATCTCTATCGCTTAAGTATTATGCCGGCCAACGGTGGTCCACCATCCCAGCTCACTCGAAAAATGGTCTTAATCCAATGAGAACCCTCTATTATAGCCTATTGGTACTAGCCTTTGCCTGTGCCCAGGATAGTTTGGTGACAGTTCAAGATACCCTTCAAATTGATAGCATGGCGGTCATAAGTGCTGATGCGAGTAGCTCAATTGATATTCTAAGTTCTGAGCTTTCAGAACAAACTGAATTGTCACTACTTATTCTACCGCTCACCAAGGGAAAAACGTCTCAAGAGTTCTTGATCAAGGTGGATTCAATCCTGCAAAGTGAGATCAGCAATAATGAATTGGCAGTCATAGCTACAGACCTGGAAATAGATGACTGGTACCAAGCAGATAATCAACTCTGTCTATCAGACAGCTGCCTGAACCTGTTTGGGGGAGGTGGTTCCTTGTCGCAGCTGCTGGTCTGGGGTTTCAGCGATGATCATACGCTAAGCCTATCACTAATAGCTTTGAAATCGCCCTACCTGATGCGTGATAGTCTCATAAGCCTAAATCAAGAATCAGCAGCAGCTCAGCTACAAATTCGAAAATCAATTTGGGATCTATTGGACCAGACTGCACCAGTTGGCTATTTTGAAAATGATGAGCTAAAGCCCTGGCATCAATGGTTTACCGCAAACTCTGATAAGTATATTCTTGCTGGCACAGGGGCCTTCATTTTAACCTGGCTTATTCTCAATTCAGATGGAGCTACAGTTGCCCCTGATAATATTGGTTTACCACCTGGCTGGCCGACGAATTAAGGCTGAATCCCTAAGATATAGATGAGCTGTTCAGCCTGCCCTGGCATCGATATAGCTTTCAACATAATTAGAAAAAATTATACTAGGCGACTTTAGGAGAGTGCCTATGTTAATGAGTATGAGCAGTTTCGCCCTGTTGAAAGTAAAATTGATGAGACCTATGCTGGTCCTCCTGAGTAGTCTGCTGTTAAGTCTGAATAGCTGTAGCAACCAACAGCTAAAACCCACACCTGCCGAGAAACTAATCCTAGAAGAAGCATTATCAGGCTTGAGCTCTGATTATTCTAGCCCGCGTTTGGTGCAAGGTGAACTCGTGGTTAATATCAGCAATATCAACGTGCTGCTGGCTGACTCTCTGATCGCTAGTAACCACAGGCAGGCTATCCCGGCAGGGACGGCTCCTACACTCAAAATATGGAGTGCTGATATTGCTGAATACAACACTCAAAAGCCCCTGGGCGCTTTTCCCATTGAGCCAAAGCCTGCTGATATTTTCGTGGATCCTGAATATCATAACCGGATTCTTTATTGGGACTTCTCCGAGCAAATAGAGCAATTCGATTCCATTACAATCTCTCGTAAGTTTAAGTATGTGACCTTTGATTATCGACCGCTGGTTGATCGGGAACTGGAACAAGTCAACTGGAACGAAATCCCCACTGAAATCGTGGAGCAGTACACCCGCTCAGAAATGTTTCTGGAGCAGGATACAATTTTACTGGATACCGTAAAAGTACTGCTGGAAGGGATTCACAATCCAGTTACCCAGGCCGAAGTTATCTATGACTGGGTCCGGGCTTCCATGACCTATGTTTACCCTCCCAGGGAAAGAGGCGTGCGCTGTGCTCTTGAAGACCTGTCCGGGGACTGCGGTCAATATTCAGCCCTGTTTATTACCATGTCCCGTATCGCTGGAATTCCAGCTCGCCAGCAATCAGGATTCAATTTCGTTCCCGGGAATACGGGTGATCACGTCTGGTCTGAAATTTACCTACCTGTTAAGGGTTGGGTCCCAGTAGATGCAACCCGAGATGATGGATTTCTGCACCTGGATAACCGGCGGCTGATTACCTCAATCGGCCTGAATATCCTCCTGAATCATACTCCAGACTGGGCCACCTTCGCTAATTCAGAAGTTGAAGCAGGTAGGACTGATTTTATGCAAATGTATACGCTGGTTAGCAGTGGATTGACTGCTGACTTCAGCTCCCAGAAAAAAGTATTGCGTTCAGTAGAACTCGACTAGCTTTTTAAAAAATCTTCTATAGCAAAAATTAGGAAAAATGGGCACAAATACCAGAACATCAGGGTATCCTTAAATAAATCGAAAATATATTGCCCTAACTTCAATATATCTTTTGACATAACTGGGGCAGAAAATTATACTATGCGGCTTTAGGAGAGTGCCTATGTTAATTAGTATGACCGGCTTCGGCCGCGCTGAAGATAAAATTGGTGAAACCAAAGTAGCAATTGAACTTAGGGCTGTAAATAGCCGTTTTCTTGAATTTGTTATGCGTTTACCAAGAGGCTACGAAAAGGTGGAAGACAATACCAGAAACCATTTGCAGTCTATTTTGAACCGGGGTAGAGTGACCGTAACCATGACCCTGGGGACTGATCAAGCCACCATCGGTGAACCTCAATTAGACGAGAAGCTACTTCTGCATTATCAACAACTTGCCAACAAAAGTGCCGAGCTGCTCGGTCAGGAATCCAATACACTTTCGGTCCAGGAATTACTCCGTTTTCCAGATGTGATTACCTATAAAAATAATGCTGAAGATCAGAAAAAATTTATTGAAGCAATCAATGAAATTGTCAAAGAGGCTGTAAATCAGCTACAGGCAATGCGCATTCGTGAAGGTGAATTACTGGAGAAATCAATTTCTGAACAACTGGATAATGTGGTTGAAATCACGAGTAGAATTGAAAATGACGATAGCGGTCGCCTCCAGGTTCTGGCTGATAAAATGCGTAAAAAAATTGCTGATTCCGGTATGGGATCTGAATATAAGATCGATGAAAAGCGAATTGAGCAAGAGATAGTCCTGTGGAGTGATAAGCTGGATATAGCGGAAGAATTGACTCGCATGGATGCCCATGTCCAACATTTCCGGGAACTCATGCATGAAAATGGTGACGCTGGCAAACGCTTGAACTTTTTACTGCAAGAGATGAATCGCGAGGCGAATACCATTGGTAGCAAAGCCAACTCGACGCCCATCGGACATGCAGTTGTTGAATTAAAAAACGAGATCGAACGTATCAGAGAACAGGTGCAAAACGTTCAATGACATTGCTATCGGGGAAATTAATTATCGTTGCCGGTCCTTCTGGGGCTGGGAAAGGGACAATTGAATCTGCGATCATGGATAAATACCAGGATATTCAATTTTCTGTCTCAGTTACAACTCGCCCTCGTCGGGACTATGAAATTGAAGGGGAGCACTACTTTTTTATCACCAAGGCTGAGTTCTTGAAAAAAGTTGAAAATAATGAACTGGTTGAATGGCAGGAAGTTTACTCAAAAAATGGCAAGCTCTATGGGACACTGCGTTCCTATATCGATAATGCGCTGGAACAGGGCAAACACCTCTTGCTGGATCTTGATATCAAAGGTGGCATGAACATGAAAAAGGCCTATCCAGAACAGAGTGTTTCCATCTTTATTGAACCGCCTTCATTGGATGTGCTTGAACAGCGTTTAATAAAACGGGGTACAGATAGTCCGGAAGAGATCAGAATTCGTTTAGATCGAACAGCCGAAGAAATGGAATTAGGGCAACAATTTGACCACAAGGTAGTTAACACTAACCTGGTGGATGCCGTGAATGATTTCTCAGAAATATTAACACAAACAATATATTGTCAATAAAAGGAGCATATAAATGGGTTTAAAAACAATACCTTTCAGAAAGATAGAAGAGCACACGGAAGATGTATTTGAAGCAGTTACCGTGATTGCCAAGCGGGCTCGTCAGATCATCGGTGATCGTTATGTTATCGAAGAAGAACGCCGTCGTGAAGAAGAAAATCTTGAAGAAATTGGTGGTGAAGAAGAAGTAGCACCGGTCTATGAGGTTGATGTAGAAGTTGATCGTGAAGCATTCGATCAGACTGCTAAGCCAACAACCATGAGTCTGGATGAGTTCCTCGCCGGTGACCTCAAATGGGAAAAACAAGCCATGTTCGGTGATGATGAAACGGAATCTGACGCTAAAGACAAAAAATAAAGCTATCGGTTAAGCTAGGTGAGTCCTAAACCTGAGCAAATAAAGACCTTTATCGAAGAGGAGCTGGAGATATTTGGCGGTCCTCTTTATATGCCTGAACAGTCTGAAAATCACGATATGGAGACACGACCATTGAGTAAAGAGATCCAGTCCCTCGGCGCTTTCGAAGATGAGATTAAAAACTGCCTGAATTGTGAGCTGGGATCAAGTCGCAACAAATTTGTGTTCGGTGTTGGGAATCCAAATGCTGATCTAATGTTTGTTGGTGAAGCTCCAGGCGAGCGTGAGGACAATGAAGGTGTCCCTTTTGTAGGACGGGCAGGTAAGCTTCTGGATGATATCCTGAAAGCGATTGATCTGTCTCGGGAAGATGTTTACATCGCCAATGTCTTGAAATGTCGTCCCCCCAATAACCGTGATCCCAAGAAATCAGAGATTGAGCAGTGTGAACCCTTCCTGCTGAAGCAGATCGAAATAATTAAACCCAAACTACTAGTGGCGCTGGGACGAATTTCTGCCACAACGCTGCTCAGGACCAAGGACTCGCTCACAGCTATGCGGGGACAGGTCTTTGATTATCACGGAACGGATATGGTTGTCACTTACCATCCGGCTGCTCTTTTGCGCAATCCAAACTGGAAGCGCCCGGCCTGGGAAGATTTCCAGAAGATTCGTGATATGTATCGTGAAAAAAGAGGGGAGCAGGCATGAACGAAACCAGTCAAAACCTGAGACTGCCACCTCACAATGAAGAGGCTGAACAAAGTGTTATAGGCTCCATGATGTTGGATCGCATGGCGCTTTCTGCAGCGATGGAATTACTGGATCCTGAAAGTTTCTACCGGCCTGCTCATCAGAAAATATGCGCCGCCATTCTTAATCTGGATGGTCGTGGTGAACCCGTTGATCAAATCTCTGTTGTTGATGAATTAAAACGTAGTGGTGACCTCCAGGCAGCTGGTGGTGCCTACTATATCACAGAATTAACGGAAAAAATTCCTTCCACAGCTAATGCCCGCTATTATGCCAAATTAGTCATGGAAAGTTCAGCCCTCAGGGCTTTGATTCAACTATCGGCAGAACTATCTACGGAAGCTTATGAAACTCGGGAACGAGTTGACGATCTGCTGGACAAAGCTGAAAGTAAAATCTTTGAACTCTCTGAGAAACGCTTCAAAACAGGTGATTTTGTACCTATGCGTACGGCTCTGGATGAAGCTTTTGCCCAAGTTGATAAATTTCATGAAAATCCCGGTGGAATACGTGGAGTTGCCACTGGATTCGATGCCCTGGATAATGTCACTTCAGGTTTTCAAAATTCTGATTTGATTATCATTGCTGCCAGACCTTCCATGGGAAAAACCGCTTTATGTCTGTCCATTGCCAGAAATGCTGCTATTGATCACGGCCACAAAATTGCTCTATTCTCCCTGGAAATGTCGAACTATCAGTTGGCCATGCGGCTCTTATGTAGTGAGGCAAGAGTAGATGCCCATCTCGTTCGCACAGGTCGATTGCCGTCCAATCTATGGCCTAAACTAAGTACAGCTGCCGGTAAGCTGGCAGATGCAGAGATCTATTTAGATGACTCAGCCTCTTTGAATATTACTGAGCTGCGAGCAAAAGCGCGTCGCTTAAAAGCTGATAAAGATATTGATCTGATTATTGTTGATTATATGCAGCTCCTACAGGGGACTGGCCGGGTAGAATCCCGTCAACAGGAAATTAGTCAGATATCCCGATCATTAAAAATGTTAGCCAAAGAATTAGATTTACCCGTAGTTGCCCTTTCCCAGCTTTCTCGAGCGGTTGAAACTCGCGGTGGAGATAAACGTCCGATCCTGTCTGATTTGCGTGAGTCCGGATCCATCGAACAAGATGCTGATGTCGTTATGTTCATCTATCGAGCAGAAAAATATACTGCCCACGATGATGAATCTCTTGATGAAGTGAAGGGCTTGGCTGAGATTATCATCGCCAAGCAAAGAAATGGTCCTACAGATACGATTAAGCTGACATTTATTGACCGATTTGCATCGTTTCAGAACCTGGCTGCTTATGCACCACCAGTACAAAGTGATGGGGGTAGTTCCGAACCCTTCTAATGGCAGCAGCACTCTTAGATCGATTTTTAAGTTCTGATGGGAGTAGCTATCCAGCTGACTTCCAAAATATCCTGAATCTCATGTCAGTCAGCAAGTCTATTGGGACAAGTTCTGAGGAATTTATCTGGAAAGCCTATTCCTTTGGCAAGGAAGCTCATAAAGGGCAGCTGCGAAAATCAGGTGAGCCCTACTTTTCCCATTGTATAGAAGTGGCCACTATTCTGGCTGAAATGGAATTGGATCCAGTAACTATTTCGGCAGCCTTGCTCCATGATGTGATTGAAGATACGGGATATACCAACAAAGATGTTGAGCAAGAGTTTTCTGAGGAGTTGGCACATCTGGTTGATGGGGTCACCAAATTATCCGATATTAAATTTCGCAGCGAGGAAGATAAGCAGGCTGTAAATTTTCGAAAAATGCTGTTATCAGTGGCCGATGATATTCGGGTGATCATCATTAAATTTGCTGATCGTTTACACAATATGCGCACCCTGGAACACCTGCCGGCAGTCAAGCAAAGACGAATTGCCAGAGAAACCCGCGATGTTTATGCACCACTTGCTCACCGCCTGGGGATGTACCGTATAAAATCTGAAATGGAAGATCTGATTTTTAAGATTCTGGAGCCAAAAGCCTCCAGAGACCTTGATAGGCTCATGTCGAAGCGACAGGTCTTTTTTGAAAAATATATTCAGAAATTTATGGACCCTGTGAAAACCAGGATGGATGCATCAGGGATAGAGGCGACCTATAAAAGCCGTTTTAAATCACGCTACTCGATTTTCCGCAAAATGCGGGACCAGAATCGCCCCTTTGAGGATGTGTACGATATTTATGCAATTCGAGTCATCGTGAAGCAGGTCGAGGATTGCTATAGTGTTTTAGGGCTAGTCCATTCCTTCTATAAACCTATTCAAGAGCGCTTTAAAGATTTTATCGCCCAACCCAAAGCCAATGGGTATCAGAGTATCCAGACCACGGTCGTAGGACCGGATGGATTACCGATTGAGGTCCAGGTAAGAACCATTGAAATGGATCGCACAGCAGAAGAAGGTGTGGCTGCTCACTGGCAGTACAAAGAGCGTGGCTCAAAAACAACTCAGGACGATATTGACCAGCAAGTAAACTGGTTAAGGAATTTAGTGGATATTCTGCAGACGGAGGATACCACAACTTCACACCAATTTATGGACCTGCTAAAGATTGATCTTTATAAAGATGAAATATTTGTATACACCCCCAAAGGTGAAGTTCGGATTCTGCCACTAGGAGCAACACCCCTTGATTTTGCTTTTGACGTCCACTCCCAAGTAGGAATACATTGTATTGGAGCCAAAGTCAATGGTCGCATAAAACCACTGAATAGCAACTTGGTAAGCGGTGATAAAGTTGAGATTATTACCAGTGACTCCCAGAAGCCTAATTCATCCTGGCTAAAATTTGTTAAAACCTCAAAGGCCAAATCCAACATTCGAAAATGGATCAAAGGTCAGGAGTTTGAGCAAAGTGTTCACCTTGGCAAAGAGATTTTAGAAAAAGAGTTACGCAAGATCAGTAAAGCCAAAGAGTGGAAGCATCTTAAAGACCCATATATGACCTTGAAATTTGAATCTGAAGAAAAGATGATCGCTTCCATTGGATCAGGTCACCGTACGGTCACTTCGATTCTGACTAAGTTTTTTCCTGATGAATATCTAAACCCGAAACCGGAAAAGACCGAAAGTCAGTTTGCTGAATCTTTTCTTAAACGGGCCCGTCGGAATACCAAAGGGGTTTCTATTCAGGGTATAGATAATATGATGATCAGTTTTGGAAAATGCTGTAATCCAATTCCAGGTGATCCTATTATTGGCTTCATCACCAGGGGACGAGGGATAACGGTTCATCAGAAAACCTGTGATACGGTTGGTAGTAACCTGGTTGAAAAAGAGCGCATTATCGATGTTGACTGGTCTGCTGCCAAGGCTCAGAAATTTTTAGTACGCCTTAAAGTACTTGCTCAAGAACGCAAACATTTAGTGCGGGATGTAACAGAAACAATATCCGCATATGATATAAACATTGATACGCTTTCTATGAAGGTTGATGGTGACGTTGTCACTGGATTGGTCATTGTAGAAGTTGAGGGTGTCAAGCAATTGGATCGACTAAAATCAAAACTATTGGCTTCTGACGGTGTTATCAGCGTCGAACGAGAATAAGCCATAGATAGAAAGGACAATATAATGGCAATAACTTACACTAAAAAAGATGTAGCAAAATGGACGGCTGAGAAGCTTGGCCAGAAGATCTTTCAGACTGAGGAAATTGTAGATGGCGTTTTCACAGTATTGCGTGAAATGATGAGTGGTGATGATAAATCAATCAGAATTGAAGTTAGAAATTTTGGTGTTTTTGAAGTCAAACCGACTAAAGCAAAACCACGCGCCAGAAATCCTCGCACCAATGAAGAGATTTATGTACCAGCTCGCCGTAAAACGCATTTCAAACCAGGAAAATTACTTAAAGAGGTTCTAAAGCAGCCCCTCAAATAAGTCTATTATTGGTTTAAAATTATGCAGGGAAGAATTCTAGCAGTAGATCCTGGTGGTCGTCGTGTTGGTCTGGCACTGTCAGATCCTATGCGAATTATTGCCAGCCCCTTCAAAACCTTATTGATCAAAAACAATGCTGATGCCATTGAGCAAATACGTAGTGTGATCGATGAGCAGGAAGTTACTGAGCTAGTGGTAGGTCTGCCTTTGAGGCCAGGTGCCAAAAAGAGTGAGCAGGCCCAGCGGGTTGAGACATTCATCGCAGAACTGAAAGCCAGCGTTGAGCAACCCGTACATACCATTGATGAGAGCTATAGCTCAGTTGAAGCAGAAGAATCTTTGCATCAGATGGGTAAAAAAGTTGGTCAGGATAAAGGTGCTGTGGATCGGATCGCAGCAGCCATTATTTTGAAACAATACCTAACTGAATCCCAGGGTTACTAGGGTGGTAGAGTAATTATGACGAAAAGATTTACAACAGAGACATTAGCGATCCTTTCAGGACTCATGTTAACCTTGAGTTTTCCTCCCTTTGACATGTTCTTTGTGGCTTGGGTAGCCTGGATTCCACTATGGGTGGCATTAAGGCAGGACAACTGGCAAAAAGGGTTTAAGCTGGGCTATATTACCGGTTTTATTTTTACCCTTACCAGTCTGAGTTGGATTGCCAATAACTCTGGAACTTCTTTCTGGGTTGCATCTGCATCCATGATGGGCAGCGTTGCTTACCTGTCACTATGGTTTGGCCTTTTTGGCTATATCATGGCTCGCACAGGTAGAAATCTTGGTACCAGGGGCTTATGGCTAGCACCCATATTCTGGGTCTCGGTGGAATTTATGTACAGCTATCATGGCTATACCTTGGCATTTCCCTGGTTATCCCTGGCCATGACCCAAAATTTTGCACTACCACTGTTACAATTTGCCGAGTATGGTGGGATATATGCCGTCAGCTTCTGGGTTGTTACGGTTAATATCACCCTGTTTCAATTAGAATTTGGTAAACTGACTGTCCGTACTCAGCAACTGGTCTGGGGCATCCTTGGGTTTTTCATTGTGGGTTCTTTTATTTTCGGTGCAGTACGGATGAAGGTGATTGGCGAAAGCAGTCCCCATAGTATTAGAGTTGGTATTATTCAAACGAATCTTGATCCACATCAAAAGTGGATTCGCTCCAAAAAAACCAGGCATGTCAATAATCTTATTGAGCAATCAAATAAAGTCATTGCTGATAGTGCTAAGATCGTGATCTGGCCTGAAAGTGCCATCCCGGCCCATCTCCATTACTATCCCCAGTTTGATCGTAAGATTCGCAAGATTGTTGAAGCAAATGGGGTTTCTATTCTAACTGGAGCCCTGCACCATATTGAACAGGGTGGTGAATATCGCTTTTATAATTCAGCTTTCTTTTACTCACCTGGTATGCCGGTTTCAATCTACAGTAAACAGGGTCTGGTTCCCTTTGCCGAGCGGATTCCTATGGTTGAAACATTTCCAATTCTGAAAAATCTAAATTTTGGTCAGGCAAATTTTGAACCTGGAAACGAAGCCCTGGTCC
>JAUVDF010000140.1 GCA_030595455.1 Fidelibacterota bacterium
CAATAGTACAAAGATACTAAGTGATACGTTTTTCATCTGTGTTTCCTCTCCTTTATGATTTGCTCAATAAAATCATTATCTGTTAATTCACAGTTATTGTAGAGCAATTTTATTTAATGCTAAAATTAAAAGCTTAGCAGGTCATATCCAAGGTGATAAGCTCGTGAAAACCGGTTTAGAATATATGGCATAATTGATTTATCAACAATCCGGGCTGAGCTAATTATGGATTATTCTGGTTCGTGCTAGCCAACTTTGTGTGGCATACAGTATCGTTCACATAAAATGCTAATCAGCAAATATTAATTAAAAGTAAATAATGCTTTTAGTGGGGTAGTGTCTTGGTTATTATCTCCTGCTCGCATATCCGGATAATCGAATATGCTAATATGGGGAGATACTTTTATGAGAGAGGCAACTGATTTACATGCAAACTTATGTCAGGCTATCGCAGAACCAACCCGAATATCTATCCTTTATGCGCTCAATGAGAAACCCTGTCACGTAAATGAACTGGTGGATCAGTTAAAAACCCCACAAACAACTATTTCTAGACATCTAAAAATATTGAGAGAACAATCTATTGTGGAAACACAAAGGGAAGGCTCCTTTGTCTTTTACTCGCTTGGGTATCAGCGGATTATTCAAGCTTTGGATATTATGAAGTCCATCAAACTAGATATTGTCCGCAAAGAACATGACCTGATCCATAAATAATGACAGTTTGCGATAGCAGCCTGGACTTCAATTAAATTCACCACACTGATTCAAACGAGGAATAATGAGAAACTATAAACATAACTGGCTGCTGGGTACCATACTTTCCCTGGCGATAATTATCATTCCTATACTGATTGCAATACCTCGGCAAGCCAAACCCATCGATGATCCAATTAGCAAGCTTCCTCGAGTTGCCATTCATGTCGACCATAGTGCTTTGATGGAAGGTCCCTTTGAGACAGGCCAGGATGTTACTAAAGCTTGTCTGGTTTGTCATCCAGATGCCAGTGATCAAGTCATGCATACGAAACACTATACCTGGGAAAGTGATTCTGTTTATTCTCCTGACCACGGTCGCATGGTTACCCTGGGAAAGAAAAATGCCATTAATAATTTCTGTATCAGCGTCGAAAGTAATTGGTCTGCTTGCACTGCTTGTCACGTTGGCTATGGCTGGGAAGATGGATCATATGATTTTACTCATGAGGAGAATGTGGATTGTTTAGTGTGCCATGATCATTCTGGAGGCTATAAAAAGAGTAAAAAAGGCAACCCTGCTGAAGGGGTTGATCTGCTTGCCGCTGCCAGGAGTGTTGGTGCCCCTACACGCGAAAATTGCGGTGGCTGTCATTTTGAAGGTGGCGGCGGAAATGCCGTTAAGCATGGTGATCTAGATGGTAGCCTAAAATTCCCATCGGAACGGATTGATGTTCATATGGGACGCTATGATTTTACCTGTACAACTTGCCACCGAACAGAAGATCATAATATCAGAGGACGCGCCTCTTCAGTAAGTATTGGCGACTTGAACACACAGAATCAGGTGCTTTGCATTGACTGTCATAATCAGGAACCACATGCTGATGCTCGCTTAAATGAACACACAGGATCCATTGCCTGCCAAACCTGCCACGTAGCTACAATGGCACGAAAGGAAGCAACTAAGATTCATTGGAATTGGTCCACAGCAGGACAAGATCTACCACAGAATCCTCATGAGTACTTGAAGATCAAAGGTTCCTTTGTCTACAAGAAAAACCTTAGACCTGACTATGCCTGGTATAATGGTACTACAAAGCGGTATTTGAAGGGGGATGTTATTGATCCAGATAAAGTTACTCCTTTCAATATTCCCAACGGTAGTATTGGCGATCCAAAAGCAAAAATATGGCCCTTTAAAGTCCACTATGGAAAACAGGTCTATGATAAAATAAACAACTATTTTCTGCTTCCCAAAACCGTTGGAGAGGGTGGATTCTGGACAGAGTTTGACTGGGATAAAGCACTTCGTTTAGGCGCTGAAAATTCCGGTGTTGCTTACTCTGGAGAATATGATTTTGCCGAGACATCCTTTCACTGGACTACCAGTCATATGATAACACCCAAAGAAGACGCATTACAGTGTATCGACTGTCATAGTGAAGTTGGGCGACTTGACTGGCAGCTTTTAGGATATGATGGTGATCCGGTAACGCACGGCAGTCGCTTTGTAGTTGGAGGCCAAAAATGAAAATCTCTATTAGACCGGTAGTTCTCTCCCTTGTATTTTTCTTATTTCTGACCCAGATGTTGATGGCGGGAACACCTGTGTTACATCCGCAGTTCCCACTGTTGGATGAAGCAGGAATCAACGTACTAAAAAGTGCAGAGCCTCTTTCGACTATGAAGACCTGCGGCTCTTGTCACGATACCCAATTCATCTCAAGCCATAGCCGCCATTCCGATGCTGGACTGAGTTCAATTAATATCTTTTCTCCCTCGGAGTCTGATTATCCCTGGGATAGAGGGACGGGCTATTTTGGAGAATGGAATCCCATTAATTATCGATACGTATCTGACCCAGGAGATAGTCTTCGCGATCTAGATCAGGCAGAGTGGATCCAAACTCTAGGTTTTCGCCATGTAGGCGGGGGTCCAGCTGAGCTTGACCAGAATGGTAAACGCTTGGATCAGTTGCCGGCAACGGATGGTTGGGATTGGCAAAAATCTGGTGTTGTCGAGATGAATTGTTTCCTCTGCCACACAGTGGCTCCTGACAATGCTGCGCGCAATATTGCACTTCAAAAAGGTGATTTTGGATGGGCGAACTCAGCAACCCTGATCAAGTCTGGAGTTATTTCAAAAACACAAAGCGGATATCGATGGATATCAGAAGCTTTTAATAACAAGGGTGAGGTAAAAAGAGAGTTCCTCACACCCACAGATCCCTCAAATGAAAATTGCGGACAATGTCATGGTTTGGTATTTACTGCTAAAGATGTTCCCCAAGGTCTGCAAAGCTGTGACTGGAATACAGCCACAACAGGTGAAATTATTGCTCCACATCGTATCAGCCGTACCGGGTTGAATTTAAAGGACAAACAACACCTAAATAGAACCTGGGATATTCACACCGCACGCGCTGTTCAATGCGTAGATTGTCACCCTTCATCCAATAATCCCATTTATTATCAAGATTCGAGAGAGCACAAGCTGGATCACCTTATTTTTGATGCACGCCGAATCGATGTAATGGATTTTCTCTACCGACCCTCCCACGAATTTGCCAGAGAAGGGGTACCTGATAGTAAAGAATATCGCAGTCCAGGTGAAACGATGCGAGGCTGCGAAGGCTGTCATGATCCCAACGTTTCACATAACTGGTTGCCCTATCAGGACGTCCACTTTGAAAAAGTAAGTTGTGAGAGTTGTCATATTCCGCGCATGCATGGTCCAGCATACCAGCAGATTGATTGGACTGTGCTAACTCAGGAAAAGACCGCTGCCCATGATTGTCGCGGAACCGATGGCGATCCACGGAATATTGAAACAATTATCAATGGCTTTGAGCCCATCTTGCTTCCTAGCAGGAATGCTGATAACGAGACAAAACTCAAACCCTTTAACTTGATCAGCTCATGGTATTGGGTTTATGGAGAAGATCCAAGGCCAGTGCGTTTGGCTGATCTTGAGCAGGCCTATTTTGATGGAAATGAATACCGACAGGATATTCTTACGAGTTTTGATATTGATACTGATGGCAAAATATCTGAACCTGAACTACGGATAGATTCACCTGAGAAAGAGCAAATCATCCGCAGGCACCTTGAGGATATAGGCTTAACCCAGGTGAAAATTGAGGGAAGTGTTCAGGCATACAAAATTAATCACGATGTGACTGATGGTAAGTGGGCTACACGTGAATGTGCAGACTGTCACAGTGAAGATTCCAGAATTGGTGCCCCTTTTCAATTAGCAAAATTTTTACCCGGTGGTATTCTGCC
>JAUVDF010000034.1 GCA_030595455.1 Fidelibacterota bacterium
TCATTTTACTGACGGTGATTCCATGCCCCTGGAATACTGGATGTATCCCAGCTACGCAAGTCAGAGTAATATTGATCGCTGGAACCTTACAGCCAATATGATGACCGCCTTTAATGAAGCTTATGGGAAATACCCTTTTTCAAATGAGAAATATGGAATGGCCCAGTTTGGCTGGGGCGGCGCCATGGAGCACCAGACCTGTTCCAGTATGGGCTCTTCAGCAGAAAATACAATAGCACACGAGTTAGCCCACCAGTGGTGGGGTGATCTGGTGACTTGTAGTGATTTTCACCACATCTGGATTAACGAGGGCTTTGCTACCTACTCAGAAGCCCTTTATTGGGGTGCTAAATATGGTGATGCAGCGTATCACTCTCACATGGCTTCAAAAGACAACGACTACATTGGATCCATTTACCGCAATGACACAACCAATGTCTGGTCAATTTTCAATCGTATTGTCTATAGTAAAGGAGCCTGGACGCTACACATGCTTCGACATGTAGTGGGAGATGATAATTTCTTTGAAACTTTAGCCCAGTACCGGAATAAATATCAATTTAGCCATGCTTCTACGGAAGATTTTCAGGGGGTTGCAGAATCTGTTTACGGTCATGATTTGGAATGGTTTTTCGATCAGTGGATTTATGGGACAGGAAAACCCCATTATCTCTGGTCATGGGGTGCTACCGATGTTGATGGATTTGGGAAATCGCAAATTACAGTCTTTGTTGATCAAACTCAGAGTGAAAACCATCCCACTTTTAAAATGCCAATTGATCTTAACTTTCATGGAATGGATGGGGACACAACAGTAGTTATATGGGATTCCTTAAGATCTCAAAACTTTAGTATTCAATTAGACTTCAAGCCAAGTACGATGGTTTTTGACCCAGATGTATGGATTCATAAAGAGGCTACTCAAGCAGCCGTTTTAGGTAGTCATGTTATACAGCCCAATAGCTTTCACCTTTTAGAAGCCTACCCAAACCCTTTTAATGCCAGCATCAATATCCCATATATAGTAAGCTCTGATTTCAATGGGGAGCTAACCATCTACAATATGCAAGGCGAACAAGTCTATTCCCGGAAACTTAAGCACTTTAACGCCGGTCAATATCAAATCGAATGGGCTGGCAGAGATGAGCTGGGCATGGCCTTGTCATCAGGCATTTACATTACCAGAATTAGTGCTGGAAATAATACGACTCTATCGCAAAAGATAACCCTGCTCAAGTAATCTGATAAGCCATATTGGATACTAAGCTATCCATCTTTCTTCCTTTGTTTGCATAAGTTGAATGCTTTGGCAACATATTTGCCTTAAGTAGTCTAAATTCTGGAAATTAAATTGCAGGATTTATGGGAGTCTATGAAGGAAGATAGGAAAATAGGGTACTCAGCATTAATCGTAGGTGCGATCTCCTTGTGGGTTGCCTGGATGAATATTATTGAAGGCCAGGGTGACTATCTGGAAATCTTTTTCTTAGGGGTGGGTCTCGTTGCCAGCTTGCTTGGCATCGGGTTGATCCTCCAAAGAAGCAATCGACCAATGGAAGAATAGCTGAATGAATTTTAAAGTAAATGACAATATCTTATTTAAAGATTTCCTAAAACTTCATTTGGGATTTCTCGCTATTAAGAGTAATATTCTCACAAATAGTATTTACACAAAGTAAACCCTGGATTAGTAAGCACACAGGGCAACGAGACTAGGAGCATAGACGTGATTCGATTAACCAAAGCTGGAGAATATGGTTTAAGAGCAGTAAGGTATTTAGTTGAGACTGGAGGGGATACTCGCATAAGTATTGGAGATATCTCAGTCAATAAGAAGATACCCGAACCATTTTTAAGAAAATTGTTCAAACCGCTTGTACAAAATGGGATTATTAATAGCACCAGGGGCGTTTCTGGTGGAGTACGATTGGCGAGACCGCCGGAAGAGATTTCAGTCCTTGAGGTCGTTGAGGCTCTTGAGGGACCACTTGCTCTAAACGAATGTCTGTTAGAAGATGTAAGTTGTGAATTCCTAGATGAGTGCGGTATGCATGATGTTTGGGAAGAGGCACAGGCCGCTATGGCTAAAGTCCTGAGGTCTAAGAATCTGACCCACCTAAGTAAATTTTAAGAACTAAACGACTATAGTGACAATTAAGAGGGAAGCATGACAAACGAGACGTCAAAACTGCAGTCCACAGCGGATGTATTTCCCAAGTGGGAAAAGATTAAGGATATGACAGATCAACTGATTGATTTGATGCTCAATCTACGACAGAGCGGTCATCCAGGTGGGTCACGATCCAAAGTGCATATGCTGGTTTCTCTGTTTTTAAGCGGTGCCATGCGCTGGGATGTCAGGAATCCTCAAAAAAGATTTGGTGATAAGTTTATTCTATCTGCTGGGCATACTGTGCCAGCCCTGTATGCTATACTGGCCGTTTTCAACGAATCCTTGAGACGTAAATACACTAAGACTAAAGACTCTCGTTACCAGCTAGCTGGAGCAGAACGTGTCCTCACCTGGGAAGATTTATTAACCCTGAGAAATAAGGGTGGCTTACCAGGGCATGCAGAGATGGCCGGTAAAACGAACATTTTTAAAGCTAACACCGGACCTTCTGGACACGGAATGCCCGTGGCAGTGGGTGAAGCTATGGCCCTTAAGTATGCCGGGGCTGAGGATGTTAGAGTATTCGCAGTTGAGGGAGAGGGTGGCTTAACGCCTGGTGCGACCCATGAATCCTTGAATTCGGCCTACGGTTTAGGTCTTAGTAATTTACATTTTCTAGTTGATTGGAATGACTTTGGAATTGATGATCGTCCCTTTTCATCGGTTGTCTATGGGACACCGGAAGATTGGTTCGCTCCCCATGGTTGGCGGGTATTTGGCGCTGAAAATGGCTCAGATTGGACCAGTACCAATGCAGCTCTATCAGCAATGATGTCAGATGATAATTCTGATGGGACACCATCGATGGCCTGGTTTAAGACTCGTAAAGGTCGTGGCTATGGTGTCTATGATAATAAGTCTCATGGAGCAGCCCATAAATTCAACAATGAAACCTTTTGGGAAACCAAAAAAGAATTCATGGACAAATATGGTATCCGTTTTGAAGGCTACAACGAAGCTGGTCCAACTGAAAAAGCAGCCAAGGTTGAACAGGCTCGGATCAACATGGAGCGGGTATTTCAAATTTTTGATCAAGATCCCGAATTGGCAGACTACCTGGCTGATCGTTTGGTGGAATTAGGAGAAGCTGTTCCAGAAGACAAGGATCGAGTTTGGGTTGATACCAGCAAGAATCCCTTAAACGATAAAGTTCTCACAGACATTCAAGGATTACCGGATGAGCTCTTTGTTAAGCCCGGTGAGATTGCTCCCAACCGCGGAGGTTTCGCTAAGTATGCCGCCTGGTTAAATGGCTATGTTAGCAAAAACTACGGACGCCCTTTATTCCTGGCCATGTCAGCCGATTTAGCGGATTCTACAAATATTTCAGGATTTGGTAAAGCGTCTGGTGATTTCGGCGGGTATGGTTTCTATGATCGTAAGGACAATACCAAGGGTGTGATGTTACCACAGGCGATTACCGAGTTTGCCAATGCCGGTATCTGTACCGGTATAGCTGCTACCAACTTTGCCAAGAACCCGGAAGAGGAGTTCAATGGCTTTTTTGCCGCTTGTTCTACCTACGGTTCTTTCTCTTATTTGAAATATGGCCCTTTCCGAATCTTTAGTCAGATGGCTCAGGATGCAGAAGTTAAAATGGGTAAGGTTCTGTGGGTTGCTGGGCATTCAGGTCCGGAAACTGCTGAAGATTCTAGAACTCATTTTGGAATTTACTCTCCGGCAGTCACCCAGTTATTTCCTAAGGGAAAAGTTATCAATCTGTACCCCTGGGAGCATAATGAAGTAGCCCCAATGCTAACCGCTGCTATGGGAACAGATGTCGCAGTTATTGCGCTGCACCTAACCAGACCAGGTGTGGAAGTTCCAGATCGCAAAAAGCTGGGTATGGCCTCTTATCTTGATGCCGCAAAAGGTGCCTACTTGATTCGTGATTACAAATCAGATTTGCCAAAAATGGGGACTATTTTTGTTCAGGGTACTGCCACAACCTCAAACCTTATCAAGCTGTTGCCTGAATTAGATAAGCGCGGCTTGAATGTCAAGTTGGTTGCTGCATTGAGTCCCCAACTATTCGCCAGGCAATCTGAGGCTTATCAGCAAGAAACGGTAAGTGAGGCTGATTGGCTTAATTCAACATTCATCACCAATGCTTCAGCGGTTGCAATGCAGGACTGGACTGGTAACCGTATGTCCATAGAATATAGTATGACTGCTGATTGGGATGATAATTGGCGTTCAGGTGGCTCGCTGGATGAGGTCATGGAAGAAGCGCATCTCTCAGAACGATGGCTGTTGGAAGGTATAGAGCGGTTTGCTAAGGATTACGAAAAGCGTATGAACCGCTTGGGAATTAGATAAGACTACTAGTATATAGAGGTTTAATATGAGAAAATTTTCAACACGTTATGGGCGTCTGGGTACTGAAACTGCTTTTGCTGTTGGCGCTGATGCAGCTGCCTGGGCCTCAAAAGGGAACCATGTTTACCCTTTTCATTTAGGTGATATGAATATAGCAACTCCTGAGTATATCCTGGATGCTGCCCTGAAGGCCGCCAGGGATGGAAAAACAGGTTATGCCCCGGGACCAGGGATCATGCCTTTGCGGGAAGCTTTAGCTGAGAATATCGGAAAAGATCGTGGCCTCAACTTTACCGCAGAGAATATTTCGGTACAGCCCGGTGGAAAACCGGTTATTGGTAAATTTCTAGGGGCGCTCATGGAAGAAGGCGCAGAAGCCTTATATCCGAACCCTGGCTATCCCATCTATGAATCTCAAATAGAATATTTAGGTGGAAAAGCATTACCTTACGGCTATGTAACAACAGCTGATGGCTTTGAAATCAATCGTGCAGAAATTGAAGCACAAATATCAGATAAAACCTCAATCTTAATTTACAATAATTATCAAAATCCGATTGGTGCTGAGTCTACTGCAGCGGAAATGCAGTGGCTGGCTGATTTGGCAATCAAGCATGATCTCTGGGTATTATCTGATGAAGCTTATTATGAGGTACGCTACAGTGGGTCCAGTAAAAGTATCGCCTCTTTGCCGGGAATGGCTGAACGGACAGTGATTTTATATACATTTTCGAAGAAGTTTGCCATGACAGGTTGGCGTTTGGGATGTGCAGCTGGTCCTGTAGAAGTGATTGAAGCAATTTCTAAATTCAATACCAATCAGGAATCCTGCTCCAACCATTTTGTACAGGCAGCCGGTGTAGCCTGTCTGGAAGGTCCTGCAGAACCTCAAGATACTATCTTAGATGAATTAAAGTTACGCCGGGATGCCCTGGTTGATGCTTTATTGAATATCGATGGTGTCAAAGTTTCAAAACCAGAAACAACTTTTTATCTTTTTCCGGATGTAACTGATATTTACAAGCGGAAAAATTACTCAGATACTAGCAAATTCCGTTTGGATGCTCTTTATGAAACAGGAGTGTCGTTCTGCTCAAGAGAGCACTTTGGAAGACCATTACCTGGTGAGGATCGAATTTATATTCGATTTGCCTATAGCGGAATTAATGTGGATCAGATTCAAAAGGGTCTCCTTGCCTTGAAAAATTTCTGGGAATAGAAAAACACAACAATTTGAATCAGGCTTTATTATTTATTAACTGGATGACATCTCGAGCTGAGGTGTCATCTTGATTTGGGGAAACATTACATGATCACAAAGAAGGACGCCCTGCATTATCACAGCATGGGGGACCGCAAGGGCAAGATAGAGGTTGTGGCCACAAAACCATTTGTCACACAGCGGGATCTAAGTTTGGCATATTCACCGGGTGTCGCCTATCCCTGTCTGGAGATCGCCGAAAATCCAGCCCTGGCCAATGAATACACAGCAAAAGGAAATCTGGTTGCTGTAATTTCAAATGGGACTGCAGTTCTAGGCTTAGGAAATATTGGTGCGCTTGCCGGTAAACCCGTCATGGAAGGCAAGGGTGTATTATTTAAAAGATTTGCTGATATTGATGTATTTGATTTAGAAATCGATTCTGAAGATCCTGATGAAATCATCAATGCTGTCAAGTTGCTGGAGCCGACTTTCGGTGGCATCAATCTGGAGGATATCAAATCTCCTGAGTGTTTCTATATCGAAAAAAAACTTAAGCAAGAAATGAATATCCCGGTCTTCCATGACGATCAACATGGAACAGCCATCATATCTGCAGCTGCACTTTTGAATGCGGTCGAAGTCGTTGGTAAAAAAATGGAAGAGATTCGGATTGTGGTTTCAGGCGCAGGGGCGTCAGCGTTATCCTGTAGCGAACACTACATCCGGATGGGGGCTAAACGAGAAAATCTTATCATGTGCGATTCCAAGGGTGTGATATACAAGGGTCGTGAAGCAGGGATGAATGAATTTAAACTGCCTTTTGCAAATGATACTAAAGCCCGGACTATTCAGGAGGCTATGAAAGCTGCTGACGTCTTCATTGGTCTGTCTAGAAAAGATGTGATTAATGGTGATGATCTAAAAACCATGGCACCTGACCCTATTATTTTTGCCATGGCCAATCCAGACCCAGAAATTACTTATCCTGAAGCAATGGCTGCTAGGCCTGATGCCATCATGGGCACGGGACGATCCGATTATCCAAATCAAGTCAACAATGTATTGGGATTCCCATTCATCTTTAGAGGAGCTCTGGATGTTCAGGCTACCGAGATCAATGAGGAAATGAAAGTAGCTGCGACTTTAGCCTTGGCACAACTCGCAAAAGAGGATACCCCGGATGAGGTGATTCAGGTTTATGGTTTAGATCACCTGGAATTCGGACGAGATTATCTGATCCCCAAACCCTTTGACCCACGGGTCCTAATCTGGGAAGCAGCAGCTGTGGCGAAAGCAGCTATGGAAACCGGTGTTGCTCGTCGCCAAATTGATCTTGCTGAATATAAAGAGGAGTTAGAAGCACGTCTTGGTAAAGGCCGTGAATTCATGCGCACCTTGTATAATCGAGCTAAAATTTCGCCTAAGCGGGTTGTATTTCCTGAAGGTGAAAATGAGCGTATTATTCGTGCGAGTCATCTAATCCGGCAGGAGGGTATTGCTCATCCTATTCTGGTTGGGAAGAAGTCCAAAATCAAGGCTGTGGCTGCAGAGCTGAATATACCTCTGAAGGGTGTTCAGATCATTGATCCTGCCAAATACGACAACAAGAAAAAATTTATTGATGAATTTTATGCCATGAGACAGCGTAAAGGAGTAACCCAGGGAGGTGCCAAACGATTTATGGAGCGGCGCTATTCCTTTGCTTCCATGATGCTGCATATGGGTGAAGCCGATGCTATGATTTCAGGAATTACTCAGCAGTATCCTGATGCCCTTCGTCCGGTGATGCAGGTGATTAAGCCCAGTTCAGATTTCAAACATGTGGCTGGTCTGTTTTTACTTATTTTTAAAGATAGCATGAAGATCTTTGCAGATATTTCTGTCAATATTGATCCAACGGCTGAAGTTCTTTCAGAGATTGCCCTCATGGCCGCTGAACAGGCTAAACGTTGGAAAATGAATCCGCGGGTGGCCATGTTGAGCTACTCTAATTTTGGCTCTTCAGACCATGTCTATGCGAAAAAAGTCAGGGAAGCAGTTAAGCTCATTCGGGAAAAGGATCCTGACCTTATGGTTGATGGTGAGATGAATGCTGACGTAGCCCTTTCGCCCAAAATACAGAATGAAAACTATCCGTTTAGTGATCTGAAAGGATCGGCAAATGTCCTTATCTTTCCAGATCTGCAATCCGCAAACATTAGTTATAAGTTAGTTCACCGACTTAGTAACGCAGAGGCTATTGGTCCTATTCTGGT
>JAUVDF010000174.1 GCA_030595455.1 Fidelibacterota bacterium
ATGGCACCAGGCCACGGGAGCAAGATAATAGAGGCTATATGGGTTAGTTTTGCAATGTTTTCAGGTAATCCGATAAGGTCTTCAGTAATAAAGAAAAAGATATCAGGAATAAGTAATATCAGCATCACCAATGTGATGAGTACATTCAAGATCCAGGTAAACTGGCGCAATTTTTTAAGCGATTGATAATCTTTGACCAAGCTGGTAGAAGCGGTCATCATCATGATTACCGGGGACTCAATAATGAGTGCAAATGAAAATGCTACCCCATAGGCAGCCAGATTAAATTTTGGGTCTACCAGGCGGGCAATAACAGCTGCCAGGAAAGGTCCTTCAAGCGACATCATAAGCCAGGTGCCTGCCAGTGGCAGCCAGAATTTTAGTATTTTTCTTAGGTCTAAAGTCGCCATATCAGCAGTCAATCTAATGTGGATATAGGCGTTTATTCAGGTTTGTTTCACTATATGCCATCAGATTATCCATATCGTTAAATAAGCATAAATAATACTTAACCTTTCAATTTTAGCTGCGTCTAAGAAGAGTATTGAATGATGTTTTAGAATGACTGTTATGAAATATATTAGCACCCTTTATGGATATAACAACTAAGGATATATTATAAATGAAACTTCCTCACAATAAAATCTTCCTGGTCACTATCACTACCCTATTGATAGCTGTGACTGCTTTTACTCAAACTCGTGGTGGATCCAAACAAATGCCAGCAATTGGGGTCGTATCCGGTCGAGTTTTGGATAATATTTCGCAAGCTCCAATAGAATATGCCAACATTACCATTATCAGGAGTAGAGATACTTCAGCAGTATCAGGTGGGATTAGTAATTCAAATGGTGATTTTGATTTGCGGGAGCTGCCCCTTGGTCGTTATAGTGTTCGATTTGAGTTTATGGGATATGACCCGCTCACTATTGATGATATTCAGCTTACTCCCCGTACCAGTGTTGAAAAACATTTAGGTAATGTTTTCATGCTTCCTGCGACTCTGGAGGGTGGCACAGTCGAAGTGATTGGTGAACGGTCGCTTATGAGCTTAACCATCGATAAGCGGATTTTCAATGTGGAAAAAAGTCTCACATCAGAGGGCCATTCTGCCATAGAAGTTCTTGAGCAAATTCCCTCAGTTGATGTGGATATGGATGGGGTTATCAGTTTACGGGGGAGTAGCAATGTAAGAATCCTGATTGATGGAAAACCATCTGGGCTTTCTAATGAGGATAATAGTGCCCTCCTTGAACAGATTCCTTCTTCGACTATTTCAACAGTGGAGATTATCACCAACCCTTCCGCTAAGTATGATCCAGATGGTATGTCAGGCATAATTAATGTGGTTCTAAAACAAAATCGCTTAAAAGGTCTCACTGGAAGCATTGGAACCGGATTCGCCGACCCAGATCGGTATAACCTGAATGGACAGATCAATTTTCGAGATAAAAAATTGAATATCTCTTCTATGTTAGCTTATCGAACTGATCGTCGCAATGTGGGCGGTACAAATTATATGACGACTTATGACCAGTCTACCAGAGATATTCTAACTGTTCTTGATCAACTAAGTGATGGATATCGTATTTTTGATTCATACACAGGTAGATTGAATGCGACTTACTCATTGAATCAATTAAATAAAATCTCTGCTGGATTGATGCTCAGTCAACGCACCCGTAATTTTGAGGAGTTAATCACTTATAAAAGTGGATCAAATGCGAACAATTTGATACCAATTTATCAGCGATTAGCGCAGAGCGAAAATAATAGTGAAAGTATTACCTACACCCTGGGTTGGGAGAAAAATTTCAACCGAGAAGGACAAGAGTTAAAAATTGATTTTCGGCAAACTCAGAATCAAACCGATGAAATTGGGAACCACTTACAGAATGAATATTTCAGCAATTTAGATTCCTTCGAAGTTCAGATAACCACCCGGGATGATGAGAGATATACAAGAACCATTCAACTAGATTACATTCATCCTTTGGGGGAAGATCAAAAACTGGAATTTGGTTTGAAAAGTATTGAGACACACATGGATAATCTATTTACTTCAATAACTCAAACTGATACTGATTCCAGTTGGATCGATAATAATGAC
The DNA here is from genome assembly GCA_030595455.1 of Fidelibacterota bacterium. Taxonomy (GTDB): domain Bacteria; phylum Fidelibacterota; class UBA8477; order UBA8477; family JABMPR01; genus JABMPR01. The sequence continues at coordinate 2,111 of JAUVDF010000174.1, forward strand.
TTGAATACTCATTTCCTTTTTGATGAAGGAATTTATGCCGGTTATTTGACCTATAGCCAGAAGATCGGACTTTTAGGATTCCAGACTGGAGTGCGAGTAGAGAAAGCACGAACAGAATCAGATGTCTTTGTTGATAGCATATTTGTGAATGAATATCAAAGCCTCTTTCCATCAGTCCACCTGAATTATACACTTGCCCCACAAAGAGATGTTCAGGTAAGCTATAGTCGACGGGTAAATCGCCCCCGGGTAAGATCAATTGTACCGATTACCAATTATTATGATCCCTTGAACATTCGGACAGGAAATCCTGAACTTTTACCTGAGTATATAGACTCGTATGAGATTAATTACTCTCAATTCAGCAAGGGCATCTCATTTAATACTGGCTTGTATTATCGCCAGATTAATGACTTAATGAGACGCTATAAGGAATTAGAGTTTATCGATGGCAATACGGTATCGGTGACAACCTTTAAGAATTTTGACACTGGGCATTCTTATGGTGCGGAAGCCATGATTAATGCCAAACCTTGGGAACCATTGAAGCTGATGATCAGTGGAAATGTCACTCGCACAGTTATTGATGAAACCGGATTAGAAGCCGATATCAATACAAGTTCTTTTGGGTATTTCTTGCGAGGGACGGCCACCTATTCTGCATTCCCCAGTACAGATATCCAGCTATTTACCATGTATCGAAGCCCTAGAGAAATTGCTCAAGGTAGTATGTCGGATATGTTGTTCGCCAATCTTTCTGTAAAACATAAGTTCTGGGAGAACAAAGGTAGTTTGTCTCTCCAAGTGAGTGATCTGTTTAATAGTCGTCGATTTGAATATAATCTTACGACTGACACCTTCGAACAGACACGCGAAAGAACCTTCAGCAATCGTTATATCAAACTAAATTTCAGTTATAAGTTTGGCAAGTTTGTCGATACTCAACGCCAGCGTGGCTCAAATGGCGGGGACATGGATATAGATATGGAGATTGATTAAATTCGACAGGCGAGGATTCTAATCCTCGCTTTGTCGTATTCAACAACAGTATAATCTAATTCTTTTTACTCTCCAGAGCCTTTTTCGCTTCTGCATAGCCCTTATCAATAGCGATTTCAGCTTCTAGAAAATTCCAGGCTGATAAACCAGTGCTGACATTTATCAGCATATCCGGTTTGGCTAACTCTACTTGATTGGCAGCAATCAAAGCCATAGACAGTATTACGGTCTCGTGAGCAATCTCTGC
>JAUVDF010000141.1 GCA_030595455.1 Fidelibacterota bacterium
GATTTTAGCCAGGCTTGTCGAAACATAGATTCAGCAATAGTAACTGCATTTAGGGTATATTCACTCTGGAGAACATGAATCTCGTTGTTGGCCAGGGCATTATTCACAGTTAGGGAATATCTACCAAGAATGGCGATTGCAAAAACCAGAATCATCATTTCTACGCGACCCATCAGCTCTACTCCTCATCCGAAACAGTAACAGCCACAATTTCTTCAATTGAGGTGATACCTTCTTTGATTCGTTCACGACCTGATGCTCTCAGGGTTAACATACCATTTTTAACAGCGGCTTCCCGGATGGCCCCCTCATTAACCTGTTCCCCTGAGGTTACGATTATTTCCCTGATCTCCGGTGTAAAATACAGGGATTCCATGACAGCAGTACGGCCTTTATAGCCATGCCGACACTTATCGCAGCCGACTGGACCATAAATAGTACTGGTCTGCAATTCCTCTTTAGTAAAACCCAACTCGAGTGCGGTACTATGCTCGGCTTCAGTGATTGGCTGCTTGCATTCTTTACAGAGACGACGCACCAGCCGTTGGGCCAGAATTAAGCTAACGGATGATCCAATCAGAAAAGGTTCGATCCCCATCTTGTAGAGACGAGATACAGCACTAGGGGCATCATTTGTATGCAAGGTGGAAAAAGTGAGGTGACCCGTATTAGCCAGCTTAATAGCTGTTTCGGCAGTTTTCAAATCTCGAATTTCACCAACCAATACAATATCAGGATCGTGTCTGAGAATCGCTCGAATAGCCGCATCAAAACCCATTTTATCACTAATTTTCAATTGCCGTGAACCATGGATCAGGTATTCGACCGGGTCTTCAACCGTCAAGACACATTTTTCCGGAGTGATAACAGCATGTAAGGCAGCCACCAGCGTGGTACTTTTTCCACTACCGGTGGGACCGGTTACAATGATGATTCCAGATGGTTTATTAATGGATTTTTTAAAATCAATCAGGGCTTGTTTTTGGAGACCCAATTTATTCAGATCAGTGATAACTTTTCGGTCATCAAGAATTCGAATTACAATGCTCTCTAATTTTCGATCAAATTCGGAGCCAACAATGGGGATAATGGAGACACGATAGCGGATCAGGTAATCATCAACTTTCCGCTGAATAAATCCATCCTGTGCCTGATCACGCTCGAAGCGATCCACATTACGGGTTTTATCTTTAAATACAGCCGAGATAGCTTCCGGCTTAACACCCTTTTGAGAATGCCATACTTCCAGCTTGCCATCGACTCGAAAAGTGAGGTCAGTAATATTCCCTGGTTGTGGGATCACGTGAATATCACTCACATCTTGTCGTACAGCTTCGATCAGGACACCTTCAACCAGCGCTGTGAGGGCACTTTGATTGATTTCAGCGTCAAGAGCCGCTTCGTCTACATCATCTTCTTCGACGATGTTGTCTTCATCATATTGAATCTCATCCAGTATACCGAGGAAATCATTGCGACTGGAGAGAACTCGATTGAGTACAGCATCGACATTTTCCACGCGGCTATAAACCAGCTCAAAACTACCAAAAGGTAATTGTTCAGCCATAGAGGTTACTTCTGGATCAGTTGGATCGGCGGCAATAATTCTCAATATACTTTGTCGACCCTGGCCATTAGCTCTGAAGGGAACCATCTTAGCGCGGATCATGGAGGCTCTCATTTCATCACTACGGCTGTCAAATATTCCATCAATGAACTCTACTTGTTCATCGGTGAGCTGGTCTGCGTTGACATCAACTTCTTTAATGGCAAAAATAGTGGATAGCTCATGGAGGACTGAGTGTTGATCAACCCCTAGGTCTTCATAAAAGATTTTTCCAAGTTGGCGTCGGTGATCCATGGGTTCATTAGACTGAATTGATAAAGCCTGCTCAAGGACATCTTGAGAAATAACCCCTTTGGATACTAGAATATCACCAATTTTTGCCATCAATTAGCCCTTACTCATCAGCTACATTACCGACGTTTCAGATGATACAACTGTTAAACCTATCATCACAGACATAATAACCATAGTAACCATTCCATTAATTGATCCAACTACGCGATCCATACGATAACCAGTTTCAGTTTCATAATAGTTTGCCAATTGCAGTGCATTGCTGCGTAGGGCTCCCGATTCGGCACCGGATCGAAACCGGGAAATAGCTGTCTTGGGAAAAACACCGGTTGCCTCCATGGCCTCAACAATACCCTTACCTTCACCGAGCATCATGGGGATACCTATTTCATTCATCTGGTGGGCTATATAGTCGTTGCGGCAGGCTTCAGAGGCGATTCTGATGACTTCAATATTCTCACCGGAGCCACTGTATAGTGAATAGAATACACGGGCAAATATTTCAATACTGGTCTTGTGCATCAATTCCCCAATGACTGGGATTTTGATAATCACCTTACCCTTCCACAGTTTGCCTTTTGGGGTCCTTGTGTAGAATACGACACCAATCACCGGAATCAGAAAGCCAGCGGTGAGAAACATCCAGTTGTTGGATAAAAAGTTGCTAAGCGCCATGGTTTTAGCGGTCATCGGGGGTAGGGGTTTTCCAAATTTTGCAAACATTTCAGCAGTTTCTGGGAAAATGACCATCACATAGTAAGCCACAACCAGGAAGATGACACCGAGGGTGACAAAGGGCGAAACCAGGGTTTTACGAAGATTGCGTTTAAACTCTTCATCACGGGCCATAAACTTGGCCGTACTCTCGTACACGCTGCGCATGTTTCCACTGGTGGAGGCCACTGCTAGCATATAGGCTGGGAATTTTCCAAACACATCTTCATGTTTCCCAAAAACCTCTTTGCCTTCTTTTCCTTCTTTCAGGTCTTGCTGGATCTGCTTGATGGTCTCTTTTAAACGTTTGTTGGGGGTATCTTCACCCAGGAGATTCAATATCTCGTCATAGGGCAAATTCTCTTTCAGCAGATCTGCACATAAGCGGATCCAGCTGGCAACTTCGGCTGAGGGAACCTTGCCTTTGGAATCAAATAGTTTTTTATTAACGCTGAGAACTCGAAATCCAAGTTTCTCCAGCGCGGACTGCAACTCCTCTTTAGCAAAGGCCTGTTGCTCTCCTTTGGTCGGTTCTTGACCAGGTTTCTGGGCTTTATAGGCAAAAGTAGACCGCTTCTCCAGTTTCTGGAAAGTCAGGCTACGCTTAACTGCCACATCCTGGGCAGCTTCTTTTGCTTCTTTCTTATTGTTAACCTCAACGACGCCTTTAACTGGCTTTCCGCTGGGTGTCACCAGGGTGTATCTATAATGCTCCATTAGGGGCTCCTAACGAGCGTGAAATTGCGTGGGCGTTGATTAACAACGCCCACGCAGAGTTCATAAAACGGGTAATATATTAACTTAACGTGCTTGCGTCAGGTTAAGGCATGGTGATCGTCGGTGTGCCCGTTACTCCATTCTGAGTAATAGCAGCAACGATAACAACACCTTCATTGGCGCCTGTTCCAGTCAGTGTAAAACCATTGGTTACTACGCTGCTCATAAGATAAGTACCATTGGCATTAGATGAATCCGATCCAAAGGCTACTACATCACCTACACCAACGAAAGATCTAGCACCACCAGCCAAGGCAGCAGGTTTACGCCAGTAAGCTGATCCGTTAGATGCAATAGCATTTATATCCTGCAGCATAGCATCACGTTCGGCGTTAATAGCACCCATGGTAAACATGTTGATACCTACTACAACAGCAACACCAACAATGATAGTACCCAAAACGATTAAAAGTAATTGTTGTTGACCCATTATGGCTCTCCTTTTTTAATGATTTCAAAGCTTTTAGAATGGAAGAAATGATATTCATTAAAAATCAAACTTCCCGGTGCCACCCTCCTACTGTTTCTGGAATCATCTTCCTACAGATTTAATGGCACCCTTAACTCTAGCATTTCGAATGAATATACCAACCTGCATATTTGAATCAAGCTAAATA
>JAUVDF010000210.1 GCA_030595455.1 Fidelibacterota bacterium
GCACTGGCTTCGTACCCTAACATAAACTGTGACATCACTAAATAGAACAGGGTGGCACCTAAGCCAATAAATACGCCTTTACGAGCAGCTTCTTTACCATAGTGCTCAGATAAAATATCGGTTGTTAGAAATATGGCGCCATACAGTACGTTTCCACCAGTAGCCTCAAAGCCAAACAGAGTAATTGTTTTTGTGACAAATATATTTGCCAGAACATAATTAACTGCAATCAGAGCATATAGCCAGGTCTTCCCCATCCTGAAGGCCATTAGCACAATTGCCAGTCCTAGAATTGTCTGTATAAAAAATATGAGTGCGTTACTCATTATTAGTACTCCACTTACCTTCTAAAGCCCGTCTCAGGATTTCCGGTATCCGAGTTGGCTTGCCGTTCATTTTTACAAAAGCGTGGACCGTCTTGCCCCTGTTGATAATACGAGTTGGTTCATTATCATTTACCAGGGTATAAAATATAACCATCTTATTATTAAGAATTTCTTTAACCTCAGTTATACAAGTAAGATGATCATCAAAACCAGGACCAGCCATATAGTCAGATTCACTATGAACCACAGGCATCATAATCCCCTGCTGCTCTAGCTCTTTATAGGTGAGACCAAGGTCACGCATCATATCAGTCCGAGCTGCTTCATAATATTCATAATAGCGCGAATAGTACATCACACCCATTTGATCGATATCTTTGTATCTGACTTTAAAGCGGTAATTAAAGCTGAACATTAACCTTCCCAGACACCCATGTTATCGAGTTTGGCGATCCGGTTCTCAAGCATTTCTTCCACAGAATATTTCTGGGCTTGTTCCAACTCTTCCAGAATGACACTCTTTAATATTTTTGCAGTTCCCTTATAGTCGCGGTGTGCTCCACCAAGGGGTTCGTCAATGATCCGGTCAGCCAGCTTCATCTCCAATAAATCAGCGGCGGTAACCCGCATAGCTTCAGCAGCCTTTTTCTTTTGAGAGGCATCACGATATAAGATGGAAGCACAGCCTTCCGGTGAAATCACAGAGTACCAGGTGTTTTCCAGCATGATCAGTCGATCACCAACACCAATACCTAAGGCACCACCTGAAGCACCTTCACCAATCACAATGATGATAATAGGCACACGCAAACGGCTCATTTCAAACAGGTTTCTGGCAATGGCTTCAGCCTGACCACGTTCCTCGGCTTCAATCCCTGGGTAGGCTCCAATGGTATCAACCAGAGTAACCACGGGCAGTTCATATTTTTCAGCCATTTTCATCAAACGTAAGGCTTTCCGATAACCTTCTGGATAGGGCATCCCAAAATTTCGGTATAGATTATCCTTGGTAGAACGTCCTTTTTGCTGACCAATAATGACCATGCGTTGATCACCGATTTTGGCAATGCCAGCTACAATGGCCTTATCGTCGCCAAAAAGCCTATCTCCGTGCAATTCGACCCACGAATCACACATGAGGTCGATCAGATCCAAGGCGTGGGGACGATCAGCATGGCGGGCCAATTCAACTCTTTGCCAGCGAGTTAAATTCTTGCTAATCTTTTTTGACTGCTCAAGTAGTTTTTTGCGGAGTTTTTTAATCTCCTTTTTCATGTCCACATTGGTATCACCGGACATGATCTCCATTTCAATGATCTTTTGTTCTATATCATGAATGGGTTTTTCAAACTCTAAAACTGTCTTAGCCATATCACTTTCCTAAAAATGCTTTTATAATTATCTCCAAATCAAGCAAACTCGAATGATTGTGGAGGTAATAATTTAATAGCGAATATCTTTCCTCTTCACTCAATTGAGCCCCACCTCGTACCGATTCAAGACTAAATAAGCCTCGTTTCAGAGACTGCCCCTTATCCTTTAGGTTAAGTGGTGACCCTACCAGACTCAACTTTCCCTGAATCACCAGCGGAAGCAAGCTTAAATTACTCCAAAAGTTCTCGATGCCAGCCCTGGTTAAATAAACAGTGTAGTCCACACCCTGTAAAGATATTCTGTTTGGCTCCATTTTTAAATAGCGAATAATTATTCCCAGTAATGGCCTGATGAACAGTAAAAGCAGACCACCAAACAGCAGGTCTTCAATTCGTTTGATAAATCTTGATCCAGGATGGAAATATTTATAATCCATATCAACAAATTGAACGGGCTGCAGGTTATCCACAGTGGATTTACCAATAATGAATGACAAATCACCGGGGACCAGCTTGATTTTTACGCCCTGGCTACTGAGGGCCGGTAAGTATTTGAAGATTTGTTTTAATTTGAATTTATCAGAAGTGAAGATCACATCATCAATGTGATGCAATTGCACCAAATCCAGTATATCATCAAGCTGACCAACAACTCGCTCGTCAGTAGACTCGGTGTCGTCAATTGCTACAATACCAATCGGGGTATAGCCCAGCGCCAGATTGGTTAATAGTTTCGAATAGATGTCCCCTGCGCTATCCAGATCGCCGATTACCAACGCGCGCTGTGTGCCTAATTCGAAATTGTCCGTACGTCGCGATGAAGCCACAATCCTCCAACCAGGAATCCATAACAGCGCCCCTGAAAAGCTGATCAGCATCACAACCCTTGAAAAGGCATAATCGTTGAAAAAATAGGTCAGTGTCACATTAATCATGAACCCGACTGTGACAGCCAGGATAGAGCGGCTGACTGAGTATTTATAGGTGCGGTATAGACCGAGACTAGAAATGACTGCGATCCAGGTGCCAAAATAGACCGGCAGAATATAGATATAGTCATCCAGCACATTAAGCGTA
>JAUVDF010000071.1 GCA_030595455.1 Fidelibacterota bacterium
AGAATTTACCTTATTAGGTGTCTACTGAACAAGGGGGATTCCAATGACTAAAGTAGAACGATTACTGAAAAAATCCGGGTTTTCAAGTAGGGCTATAAATTACTATACACAAATGATTAATGTAGGTGTTATCAATGACCCTAGTGTTAGCATTATATATACAGGTCCATGTGGTGATACAATGGAGTTTTTTTATCAATTTCCTCTGATGTGATAAAAGATGCAAAATTTTAAACGATAGGGTGTGTAGGCGCTTTTGTGTCCGCGTCTGCACTCACAGAAATGATAAAAGGGAAAACATTGGACCAAGTTGATAAAATAAGCAAAGAAGATATTATAAGCTTTATTGGGGGGCTTCCAGAATCAAAAGGCGACTGTGTTTGTTTGGCCAGAACAACTTTAGAGAAAGCAATTAAACGGTACGAGGGAAATGAATGATACAAAACATTGTACCAGGTCAAATCCTGAAGACACTTTAGAACTGAATATGGTATTACTCAGAAAACCTTTATGCTCGTATACTGTATTGTTAGATAAAAATCTTTGGAAAGGTAAAGGGAATAAAATGAAAATAGCCATAATTATATGTGAGCGGTATAAAAGCTGTGCTGGCGGAAAATGTTTCAGGGCTTTGCGAAATAGAGAAGGTGCTTTTGATATATATAGCAAAGATGAGTCTTTGGAGATTGTCGGCTATACTAGTTGTGGTGGCTGTCCAGGTGGGAATATCGAATACGTCCCTGAAGAAATGATTAAAAATGGAGCTGAAGCCATCCATCTTGCTACTGGGTTTGTTGTAGGATATCCTCCTTGTCCATATATTTCACACTTCAAAAAATTTATCGAATTAAAATACAATATTCCGGTAATAATTGGTACTCACCCGATCCCACAAAAATATTATATCACCCACGATAAATTAAATACATGGGATACAGAAGAATGGCAGGAATTAATAAAACCGACGTTAGCAAATGAATTAACTAGAAAAGCATACGATTAATAAACCATGCTAGCATTTGGCCCTGTTCCCTCGAGACGTTTGGGTAGAAGTATTGGAATTAACAACATTCCCCCCAAAATCTGTACTTATTCCTGTGTTTATTGTCAGATCGGTCGAACGCTGAAAATGATATCTGACAGGCAGGTATTTTATGATCCAGATGAAGTTTTTGCCGCAGCAAAAGAGAAGATCAAACAAGCCTTAATTGCCAATGAAAAAATTGATTATTTGACAATTGTTCCCGATGGTGAACCGACTTTAGATGTTAATTTAGGTAATCTTCTAGATCAATTAGCTAGCTTAAAGATTAAAACAGCCGTCATTACTAATTCTTCGCTTATACATATTCCTCAGGTTCGAGCCAATCTTTCCAAAGCCGATTGGGTATCTGTGAAAATTGATACCGTTAATGAAAACATTTGGCGAAAAATTGATCGTCCCCATAAACGATTGGAATTAGGAGCAATTTTAGAGGGTATTATTTCTTTTTCCAAAGAGTTCATGGGTGAGTTGGTGACAGAAACGATGTTGATGCAGGATATAAATGACGGCAAGAGAAACATAGAGGATATTGCTCAATTTATTCAAAAAATTAACGTTCACAGCTCCTACATAAGCATTCCAACACGACCACCCGCTGAAGAATGGATATTTCCACCCAGTCCGGCTGTCCTAAACCGGGCATTTCAAATCTTCAAAAGCTACTTACCTAAGGTAGAATATCTTATCGGTTATGAGGGGAGTCAATTTGCCTTTACCGGAAATGTTCAAGAAGATATTTTAAGTATTACATCAGTCCATCCGATGCGAGAGGATGCGGTAGAAGAATTTGTCAAGAAAGCAGATAGCAGTTTTGAGAAAATTGATGAATTGGTAAAAGAGGAAAAACTCATAACTACAGAGTACAGGGGGAGTCGATACTACCTGCGGAATCTAGCCTTGCTTAATAGCGTTTGAATTTAGTGCACAGTCTTGTGTGAGTGTTTCAATACAAAATGTCCATCTTGTGTGGCGTTGCTCCTCTAAGGCAAGGATCGCTTATAAGCGTTGCACAAACTCGTAAGCATCTCGAATAGCATTCTGAGCATTTCCTACTCGCCGAGCATCACCTATCAAATGACAAGGCATTTGTGACCTGAGCTCATTGTGCAGGTTGGTTTCACTACGCATCCCGATGGATAGAACAATCTTGTCAATTTTCGATATGGTTTTAGCATGTTTTCCAATCAAATATACCAGATCTCCAGCCACTTTCTGGACACGTGTTTCCAGGAAAAATTGAACATCGTGGTCCTTCAGTTTTTTTAGCGTTAGGGTTCGCTCGATCATTTCCATATCCTGGGCTAATTCGGGCAGTAGATCTACAATAATGACCTTGTTTTGCTTTTCTACTAGCTTACTGGCTACTTCCAAACCAATTAAACCACCACCAATTAGTAATATTTTTTCCTGACTGGGAAGTTGCTCGTCATCCAAAAATTCTGTCCAGTAATATTCCGTCAAGCCGTCAATAGATGGCGTCATAGGAATTGAGCCGGTTGCCATTACAACTTCATCATATTTCTGGGCGAGGAGATGCTTGGATGTTGCAACGGTCTGATGTACCTGAATTTTCCGGAGGGCAATTTCCTGAACATAATATTCAACAATTCTGGCCATGGAGGCTTTCCCTGGAGGTAGACTGGCCAAATTAAACTGACCACCCAAGCTGTTTTTTTCATACAAGTTGACAGAGAAACCGCGGTCGTGCAAACCAATGGCCGCCTCCATACCAGCTAGGCCTCCTCCGATCACAGCAATACGTTTGGATGCTTGTAGACTCAAATGGGGAATGGGTTGTTCGCCAACTGATGGATTAACAATGCAGTGCAGTCCGATTCCAGATTTCACCCCACCAAGACAACCCTCAGAACAAGCCAAACAGGGTTTAATGTTGCCCGTGGATCTACCTGTTAGCTTTCCAACAAATTGAGGGTCAGCAATGAGGGCGCGTCCAATTGCCATATACGGGGCTCCAAATATCTTTTGAAGCTTGCTCACATCGGCGGCGGCATTTATTTGGCCAACAAAAATGATCGGTAGTTTCACATGGGCTTGAACTCTGTTTGCCAATGCCCAGGTCTTGCCCTTGGGAATAAACATATGTTGAAAGAACCAGGGGGGAGTGCTGCAGACAGAACCAGCAGATATATGGAGGGCTGTAGCCCCCTGAGACTCAAGGATTTTACCAATTTCGATAGTCTCTTCTATTTTGATCCCGTCTGGTGTCATTTCTGTCCCACTGAGGCGAACAATGATAGGGATTTGGACGGCTGAATGGATAGCCTGAAACACCTCCAAGGGAAAGCGCATCCGATTTTCAAGCGAACCACCATAACTATCGCATTGACCATTTACTTCTGGAGAAAGATACTGGGCCAATAAATAGCCATGTCCCATCTGAAGCTCAATAAAATCAAACCCGGCTTTTTCAGCACGGATGGCTGCATCAACAAAGAGCTTGATTACAACTGATATCTGTTCAGGATCCATCTGGACTGGAACCGCACCACCATTTTCACAGGGCTTATCTGTTGAAGAAATAAAATAGTTGCCCGGTATTTTTGGGTTTGCCATTCTGCCTGGATGGCTCAGGTGGGCAATTACCTTCGCTCCATTGTCGTGGATGCTTTGGATAAGTTTTTTGAGACCAGGTAGTTTATTGTCTGTATCAATACCAAGTTGAGTGGGAATTTCACGCAATCCCTGATCCATATAAAGCGGCTCGAGGGTGATAGCACCAATATGGGAACTTCGTTCTTCATAGAAATGGACATGCTTGGAATTGACCAAGCCGTCACCATTGCTATAGCCCAGTTTAATGGGTGCCATGATGAATTTATTGCGCAGATGCATTTAAGGTTTCCAATCTGTTTTGACCCCTCAAGGTCATCGGAGAGCTCAATCATTTGCTGACTATTGGGAATTCAATGCCAGATGACCAGGATTTCCGCTCCAGCTGCTGATGTTATGGGACCATGGGTTGAATCTTTATGGATTAGCTGATAAGTCCCTTCCGGGCAGAGCGTGTTTCCCATTTCATATGTTCCGCGGATCACATAATGTTGCTCTGTTCTAAGATGGGAGTGACTTTCCTGGCGAAAGCCTGCAGGTATTTTTAGCAGAATGGTCTTTCCGCCTTCATCTTCACGCAGGATTTTGACCAGAGTACCTTGCATATAGTTCTCACTTGCGTCTTGCCATTCCAGATCATTTGCTTTCACAATTATATCTAACATAACGACCTCCATTTTTTTAGGGGTTACAAGCCAATACGTCTATTGCCCCTAAAACTATCGATTATTTGATTTCTTGTTGAGCAAGTCGTCATGATAAGAGCCTTCTCGGATTAGTTTTGCCCCACACTGGGGACATTTCTCATCCTGACAAGGGACTCCGCGTTTGTGACTGGCTCGGTAATCACACTTTGGGCAATGACAATTACCGCCTGATCCCATCTTCTGGCTATTTGTTTTCATGATTTGTCTCTCTTGATTCTGACGATTGTTTAAGCAACTGTGATAATTGGTCAATAACTTTATTGAGTTGTTGACTAAGGTCAGGCTGGATATTACTAACATATTCGGTATCGTGGATACCAGCATGATATCCAAAGCCACCTCCACTCCTGTGGCCAAATCCACGGCCTGATCCTCTAGGATGTCCCCCCAATCCTCTATTCACACCTCTTCCATTCCCAAAGTGTGTATCATTTTCAAGGCTAAAATCACCTGAGTTGCTATTTGCGCAGCGTCCCTGGCGCCGACCTGTCTTTGGACCCTCTCCAAGGGGGCCCCTTCCATCAGTTCCAGGCATAATCTTTTCTCCTATAGCTCAATTTTTTCTAATTTCCCTAGTTGCAATGCCTGTAAGGCTTCATTTAGATTCATATTGGCAGCACCAACATAAACCGTGATTCCTGCTACTTTCAGGGTCGAGGCAGCTTTGTCACCAGGTCCATTTCCAGTAACAATCACATCAGCTTTTAATTCATAGGCTTTCTGTGCTGTTAGGGGGCCCGCGCCATGGCCGGATGAAACGGCTTCCGCGTTATCATATACAGTTTGCGTGGTGGTTTCTTCATCATGAAGAAGTAAAAAGGCCGCACGTCCAAAGCGTGGATCAATCATTGAGTCCATCGTTTTGTCCGTTGATGTAAATAGAATTTTCATATTCTCTCTCTTTCCAGCTGGGCTAAGTGTTTAATTTTGCTCCAGCTTGTTTTTAAATGGTTCCCTGTACCTTCAGGGCTATACTCGACAATGGTTCTACCTTCTGTCATTGCTTCAGTAAATGATAGGTCGTAGGGAATATCAGCAATATGATCAATGCCTGCCTCTGCTATGAATCGTTTGATATCAGCGGTGACATTATGGTTAATGTCAAACTTGTTAATGATACATCCGGAATTAATCCGGAATTTTCCAATGAGTTCCTGGACACGTTTTAGATCATGAATCCCTGATACGGTTGGCTCGATAACAATTACAACGTAATCAGCCCCGGCAAGTGCTGCCACGACCGGACATCCAACACCGGGGGGACCATCGACAAGCAAAAGTGACTTATCCTCACTTATAGCAAGCTGTTTAGCTTCTTCTTTTACTTTGGTAACGAGCTTTCCGGAATCATCAGCACCGACCCCCAATTTCGCGTGAACCATGTGCGTGCCCAGGCGGGTGGTTGATTTATACCAGTCTCCCACATTAGCATCCAGCATGTTAATCGCATGTTCAGGACAAACCCGGGGACCGTATCCACAGCCTTCACAGTTCATTGGCTCTATGACGTACTTATCTCCTTGTTCAAAAATGGCATCAAAGCGACAAACATCGGCACACAAGCCACAACCCGTACATAGATCCGGGTCAATTTTAGCAATGGCACCACTAAAGAACGGTTCCTCGATCTGCACCTCGGG
>JAUVDF010000001.1 GCA_030595455.1 Fidelibacterota bacterium
ACATAGTTATACAGCGTCCCTGAACGACGTGCTTGCATATCCATGGGCATTTTGTCCATAAGAATGAATCCGGCAAGTTTATTGTTAGCCTTTAAAGGAATTGCCCACTGAAAAAGCTTAAAACTACGATAGTCCATGACATTGACATCTGGAGCTTCAACCTGAATATCATTGATACTGTATTTTACGTTAATTAGATGATGAGCGGTTTCATTCAGCTTATGCAAAATTTCATGTTTACCATCTATGGTTAAACCATCCAGTAAGATTGGGTTAGGGGCAACTGATGATTCTACCTTAAAGACTCCTTTTCGCCGAACAAACAGGGCCACGATATCAGATTCGAATAAAAATTTCATACTGCCAGGAACTGTATCCAGCATCCCTCTATAGGTTTCAACCTGTTCCAACTCATCCAGAAATGTTCTAAAACGTTCATTCCGTTGATAGTAAGAAGGTGCTACCAGGCGCAACACCAGTTTTCGGCCACTGGACCGCAATGGTTGATAAAGATTTATGATGATTGCCGCAAACACCACATTAGCGATAATGGGATGCTCTCCAAATCCCAGATATTGGTTTACTAAATAGCCCAGAATAGAAATGATAAATACCAGGACTAATGAAACCAGTAATTGCTCCCGTCTAAGCATCTTGGCCCCCCAATAAGCTAGGTTCTGCTTGATCTACACCGACTTCCTCAATCATTGAACGCAATACTGGTAAAATGCTAACCTGAGAAAGATCTTCTGCAGAGAAGATGCGAGAAAATGCGTAATTCTGATGGTTTACAGGGATCAGCTTGTTGATGATAATCACTTTATCTGACTTGATTCGACATACATCCCCTTTGAAATCACCTTTTTCATAGCGAATGGTATAACCCAGCTTTTCAGCTAATGCTTCAAATTCATCAAGAATTCGTTCTGCTTTCATTTATAGTAATGAATCCCTTTTTTCTTTCTCAAAGTCATCAACCAGTTCTTTGACTCGTTCGGTTTCTCCCCTGGGGATAATCAACAAAGCATCTTCAGTATCAATCACAACCAGGTTTTCGACACCAACCAGGGCCACTGTCTTCCCCTCAGAAAATACCAAGTTATTTTTGGAATCATGATAGAGGACATCTCCCTTAGAAACGTTGCCCGACTCGTCCTTCTCCTGCATCTCGTGGACTGCATCCCAGGATCCTACATCATTCCAGACAAAATCAACCTTAACCACAAAAACGTTTTTAGCTTTTTCCATGACGCCATAATCAATGGAGATACTTCGCAGGGTTGCCCACTCAACAGTGAGGACTGAGTCCCATACCGGTTGGCCGATAGCCCTTTTGATATTTTCAAGGCTATCCCAAATCTCGGGCAAGAATTCCTTAAAGCTATTGAGAATAGCATCCACGTGCCAAACAAACATACCACTATTCCAGAGAAAATCTCCACTATCTAAGAATAGCTGAGCAGTTGAGTAATCAGGCTTTTCGGCAAAGGCTTTTACCTCAAAAATAGGTTCGTCAGGGCTCGTTCGCTCATGATACTGGATATAACCATAGCCGGTTGCAGGCCGGGTTGGGATAACACCAAAAGTTACCAGCCCCTGCATAGCTCGTGCTATTTTTATCCCCTGTCGCATATAGTTTGAGAAGACTTTCACATCATCAATAAAATGATCTGCTGGAAAAACACCCATCACTGCATCTGGATCACGGTTCTGAATTATGATGGCGGCCAGACCAATAGCCGGACCGGTGTTTTTACCTTCCGGTTCTATTAAAATATTGTTTTCAGGTAGCTCAGGAATTTCCTGACGGATGCCCTGCTCCTGCTCCGAATTAGTAATAATCAGGATATGGTCAGTTTCGGTTAGCTGCTTTAGGCGGTCAACTGTCATACGCAACATGCTTTCTTCACCAGCAATGCTCAATAGTTGTTTGGGAGTCTTCTTTCGACTTTGGGGCCAAAACCGCTTACCGACACCACCAGCCATTATGACCGCATAAAAAGACATTTTTACCTCGACTTTCCCATTTGAAATAAACTTATGATAACGCGATGTGACCTTCAAAAACTAATTGAGCAGCACCACTAAGCCAATACTGATTTCCATGAAAATTAACTTTTAAATCGCCACCCTTAAAGGACAATAAAACAGGCCAGGTCAAATCCCAGGTTTCATTGGCATATATTGCTACAGCAGCAGCCCCTGTTCCACAAGCTAGCGTCTCCATATTGACACCCCGTTCCCAGGTCCTCACAATAAGTTTATCACGAGTCTTTTCGACAATATTTACATTGGTCCCCTGGGGATGAGCTACATGAGCATTCATTGATTCACCCAACAAATTAAGCTTCTCTTTAGCTGTGTTTTTAGTCGGAATAATCAGATGCGGGACACCCGTATTAATAAAACCTGTTCCAGGTCGTGGAATATCCCAAGCGTGGAGTTGATCATTCACCAGAATTTCTACTTCAACCTGATCATCAATAATGTTGTATTTATGGGCTCCATCATCAGCGATAAATTGTCCGGACAAGCCAACCTTCCCCAGGGCAGCAGCAAATTTTACCAAAGACCTGGCACCATTGCCACACATCTCACCTCTAGAGCCATCTGCGTTAAAATAGATCATTCTAAAATCTGCTTCTGGATCAGCATTCAGCAGCAACACACCATCTGCGCCAATACCAAAGCGACGATCACATAGGGCAACAATCTGATCCACACTTAGGTCTAATTCATTATTCCAGTTGTCAAAAATGACAAAGTCATTTCCAGTTGCGACATATTTATGGAATTGTATCATAATTACAATATTTCACCCCAAAATTCAATCACTCAACTAACTCCCACACTCCTAAATCTGTCTCCCACCTGGCTCTCACTTTTATTTCACCAGAATAAAACCAGAATGGCTCAGCACCCATTTCAGTCTCAAATCCACCACTATCATAGTGTCCATTACCATCGACATCAACATAGGCCGATAGTGAGTACTGCTGAGCAGGAAGGTTATCAATCAGGTAAGCGGTGCCTGGTCTTAATTTAAATGTACGATTAGTACCCTTTGACCTTAAGCGACACTCAAGTACCTCAACACCCATCTGCATGATCCGTAAGCTACCTAAGGAATCTTCTGTGACTGTGACTAAGCTCCCAGCCATCAGTGAATCAAGCATATTGGACCTCAAGGGAGCATCAATATATTGAGTTTCAATCTGCCAGCGATAATTCCGGCCATCCTCAAGGACAGTATCTGGTAAAAATTGGATAGTCATAGATGTTAGACTGTCCAGTGTACCAAATATTTTAATTGAATCCACCTGACTATCAACCACATGAAAGGCGGAGTCACTTTTGAATTCAAAAGGCAAATTTGACTCAATCAAAATAGAAGAAGCCTCATTTGGAAAACGTTTATTCGTGTGATTCAGCCAACTCACCTTAAGCGGGTTCAAAGCAAGTGAATCAAATTCAATAGCACTCCTAAATTGGAGCGTATCAGAGCTTAGTGAATAACGACTGGTATCCTGAAAATTTTGTATCCAAACTAGGGCACTATCTTTGAGTGGTTTGGCGATATTAAAATGCATGGCATATTCATCTTCAGCGACAGTTGCAGTTCCCAGAATTGGAATCTCAACTTCATCTGCAATCAATTTTATTTTACTTAGGTCGGCCTGTTTTACAGGTCGATTAACCCGGATTTGAATGAAATTTTCTTCCAGTTCGGTAAGCCCTAAAAGCTTAATATTATTCAGTGGTATTAACTGGGGCCAGAGGTGGTAATTAGTGCTTATGCTATCATCACTGGCAAGGGCTAAGGGCTGTTCTGGTCTACCAAAATAGTCATCACCATCAATCAGTTTATTCTGATTCCGATCCCAATGATAGAATAACATATAGGACTGTTCGGCCAGGTAGGATAACTCGAATATTCCCTGGTCATCCGGTTGAAAAATATAATCAGCCGGTTTTGCCCTTAATTCCGCGATGGAGGCATCAAATTGCCGATAGAGGAATAAATTTCCCATTTTTCTAAGATCTTTCCCGCCGTAAATCGTACCTCTCAGACGCCCTGAATTTAGATCTTCACCTGTACTGAATGCCTGTATATAAGTTGAAGCCAAGCCGTTCCCCTGAAGATCCTGAGCTGTTTTATCAATGGTAATCAAATAGGTTTCGTTTTGTTCTAAGGGTTCATTGAACTTCAACTTCAGCCAGGTCCAACTTGATTTTAACTCATAACCACTTGGAGGTTGAGGCCATATTTGAACAGCCCCTGTAAAGGTAGCTTGTTTCATTTGCTCATTAAATTTGATCAGGACTTCAGTATTTGGGTCAACATTTACTGATTCATTCTGGGGCATACTAAGAATAATCTGTGGTGCTTCTTTATCCTTGGGTCCACCAGTAATTGCTCGCTCATTGGCACAGGTCCAAATAAGACCGAGGCTTAGCCAAATCAGAATACTCAACCTACCCATTGCCTAGCTCCAGATTAAACGGTATGGACGATCCCAGGGTCATTGCGTCCGGTTCAAGGTGAGTTGTATAGATAAGTAGCTCTAATCCTTGTTCAACGGCAGCCTTTAGTGCTTTAGCAAATTTTGGGTCTCTGCCCCAGTGCGGTTCAAAACTGTTTGCATCGGATCGTTGAACGATAAAGAGCACAGCTGCTGACCGCTCAGGTGTGATTGAATCCACAAGATGATTTACGTGCTTGGTGCCCCTGGCAGTAACTGCATCAGGGAAACGCGCCACACCTTCTTCAACCAGTGTTGCAGATTTAACCTCAAGCAGTTTTTCCTGACCATCTTTTTCCAGCAAAAAATCAAAGCGGGATTTACCCAGGGTATATTCCTGTTTCTTGACTCGCCAGCCTGAAAATTCAGGAATCAAATTACCATCGAGACAAAACCTGACAAATTTGTTAGGCAGCTGAGAATTGATAGAGATTAATTCCTGTCCTGAATACACCATGACTGTGGCAAATTTTGTTTTTCTTTCGCTACCTGATTTTGGTTCCACAAGCACTCTTGCACCTGGAAATAACAGCTCTTTTAAACGACCTGGATCAGGTACATGGGAGTCATGTATTTTACCATCAATCTTCACCTGAGACAGGAATCGATTTGGACGAGCGATAAACTCCGCTTCCATTAATCCAGGGGGTAAAGGCATTTTCATTTTACACCGTTACTTCAGATCTTTTAAGATTGTATCGATTAAAAAAATCAGCTTTAAACTGTGAAAATGAGTCGTCCATGATCGCAGCTCTCATCGCCGTCATTAGTTCATGATAAAAATGAATATTATGGATACTTGCCAGTCGATAAACCAACAGTTCATTGGCTTTAAAAAGATGTCTTAAATAAGCGCGAGTAAAATTTTTGCACGTATAGCATGAGCAGCTTGAGTCCAGTGGTTTATGAACATCTTTCTCCCTGGCGGCTTTTACAGAGACTGAGCCATCCCAGGTAAATAGTATTCCATGTCTGGCATTTCTGGTCGGGAGTACACAATCAAACATATCGATACCCAGGTCAACTGCTCGTACCAAATCTTCAGGTTTACCAACCCCCATCAGATATCTGGGCTGGTCCGCAGGCAGGATATCAGTTACCACATCAGTCATTGCCATCATATCGTCTTTAGGCTCACCAACACTCAGACCACCTATTGCATAGCCATCAAATCCCATTTCAACCAGTGCCAGGGCACTTTCCTTGCGTAATTCAGGGTAAACACTTCCCTGCACAATCCCAAAAAGTTGCTGATCATGACCATAAAGCGGTGTGGTAGAACGAAAGTATTTCAAACTTCTTTGTTCCCAGCGGTGGGTCAAGTCCATGGATTTCTGGGCGACCTCACGAGTGGCTGGGTAAGCTGTGCACTCATCAAATGCCATCACAATGTCTGACCCTAGAACCCTTTGGATATCCATGCTAATCTCAGGGCTCAGGGTATGCCGGGATCCATCTATTCGAGATTGAAAGGTAACACCGTCTTCACTGATTTTATTCATCTGCCCCAGCGAAAAGACCTGGTATCCACCACTATCCGTAAGAATGGGACCTTTCCAACTCATGAATTTATGCAATCCACCGGCGGACTGCATGATTTCCATGCCCGGTCTCAAAAGTAGATGATAGGTATTTCCCAGAATAATCTGTGATCCTGTTTCTATGAGATCATCAGGCGACAATGATTTTACTGAACCCGCTGTCCCAACTGGCATAAATACCGGTGTTGAGATCAAGCCGTGGTCTGTTTTTATTTGACCGGCACGAGCTTTGGAATCTGAACAGGTTTTTAGGGCATCTATTTGCATTTTTTCATAACGATTTTAATGGTTTTATAAAAGATCCTATTACTACAATTGGGATAGTAGTACTTACACTGATAATAACTACTGATTCTTAGCACCCTGTTTTTACCAAATTTTCACCACTGATCTATATACTTCGACTCCGCTCAGCATGACGAGCCATCGCTTTCTAATTTTAATTTTCCAGTTTTTTATCCATCGTAGCCTCGGCGTAGATGGACTAGTTTCAAATTTCAAAATATTATATCAACGGCTTCAGAGACACTCCGTACTGGCGTGATCTGCAATCCAAAATCTTTTAAATCCTTGTGCTCACCATAGGGCAATATGACGTGATTAAATCCAAGCTTTTTAGCTTCCTCAACTCTCCGTCGAATTTGGCCAACATTACGAACTTCTCCCCCCAGACCAACTTCTCCAATAATCAATGCGCCGGCATCCACTACTTGATTCTTTAAACTCGAAATAATGGCAATAGCGACACCAAGGTCCGCAGCTGGCTCAGCAATTTTAAGACCACTGACTACATTTATAAACACATCTTGAGTACCAAGTTGAAAGCCAGCTCTGCGTTCAAGGACTGCCAGCAACATTTGCAGGCGTCTCAAATCAAAACCGGTAACATTACGCTGAGGGTTTCCATAGGATGCCCCGGCAACCAGAGCCTGAACCTCCAGGAAAAAGGTACGACTACCCTCCTGGCTGGTCACGATTACCGTTCCACTAACATCACTATGTCGTTTCGAAAGAAATAATTTAGCCGGGTTTTCAACAGGAATGAGACCTTCCGGTTTCATTTCGTAAACCCCTAATTCACTAGTTGAACCAAAGCGATTTTTAGCAGCTCTGAGCAGTCTAACCTGCGAATTTCGATCGCCTTCCAGATATAAAACGGTATCCACCAGATGCTCCAGCATCTTTGGCCCAGCCAGGAAGCCGTCCTTGGTGATGTGTCCCACCAGTACAATACAAACATTGAGTTCTTTGGCGACCCTGAGTAATTGAGCGGCACTTTCCCGGACTTGACTAATACTGCCTGGGAGGTTTTCCCCACTTTCCGTGTAAGCAGTCTGGATTGAGTCAACCACTACCAACATGGGTTTATGTTCATTGATGGCGCCAATCATATTTTCCACAACTGCTTCATTGGCAAACATCAAGTTCTTAGCCTTCACACCCAGTCGATCGGCCCGCATGGCTAACTGCTCACCGCTTTCTTCACCAGAAAAATACAGGATTGAATGGCCGGAGCCAGCCATAAGACCACATAGTTGGAGCAGCAGGGTTGATTTTCCAATACCTGGTTGTCCCCCAAACAGAATGATACTCCCCTTGACCATGCCTCCGCCTAGCACTGCGTCAAACTCCTGTTGCGAGGTGCGAATGCGGTTCTCTTCACTTCTGCCGATTTGATCCAATGATTTTAATTCCGAGCGCTGTCGGTTTGGAATTGCTTTAAGAGGTGACTGTTTGAATTCCTTAACACTCTCCCAGGTACCACAAGTACTACAACGCCCTACCCATTTAGGGTGTTCAGCACCACAATCATCACAGACATAGACCGTCTTAATTTTTGCCATAGTACTATTAATACATCTCGCAGAGGTGCAGAGGCGTAGAGGTAAATTTTGGCTTTCTAACTAAACAGATTGTGTGAATCATATACTTTGGCTGGGGTATCATGCGTCCAATTCCATATTTATTTTTCAATTTATAATTTCTTTCTATCTCGCAGAAGATCAAAAGCTACAAATATTTCACTGAGCAAAAGATTAGATTATTCCAGTTTCCAGTTTCAACCTAAAAGACGAGCGTTGCGACTACGTAATCATTGATCAGAATAATGGTTGCTGAAAAGACAAAAGCATGAATTGCCGCTTTACCTACTCCACTGGCACCCCGGCTGGCCTTTAATCCGACCCAGCAACTGATCAATCCAATAGAGATACCAAAACTGAGCGCTTTTAAAATACTCGGTAGCACATCCTCAGTAAAAACAAAGACCGATTGAAAAGAGTTAAAAAACATGGTGACACTAATATTAAAAAATATATCGCCGATCAGAGCTGCCGTAAATAGGGCAATGATATCAGCAACGACTACCAATAAAGGTAACATGACGATCATGGCTACTACTCGTGGAGTTACCAAATGGCGTATTGGATTGATGGCCATTACTTCCAAAGCATCAATCTGCTCCGTTACTTTCATTGTGGCTATTTCTGCGCCAATTGAAGACCCGTTACGACCGGCAAGGACTAAGGCGGTGAGCACCGGCCCCATTTCTGCCAGTATTCCAATGGCTACAATTTGCCCAAAAAAGCGCGGTGGTAAGGTATCTTCCAACTGGTAAGCCCCTTGCCAGCCTGCTACTGCTCCAGCAAATATGGCAATGATAGCGACCAGCGGAAGCGCTTTAACACCAAGCCGATAAAACTGTTCATTATAAAGAACACGATCTTGATGAAAGTATCTAACGTATTTAAGCGTTTTACCGGTGAGAATAAATACTTCACCAATATTAGCAATCAGGCTTATGGTCTTTCGGCCGATAAGCCTAAGGGCATTTAGCATTTAAAAATCTAGTCCCATGGACCACAGATGCTGACCATTTTTCAGGGCTATAGTCTGGGACATATCAAAAGCCATATCATAGCGTAAAATAAAGATTCCCAGATTCATCCTCATACCAAAACCAGTCCCCCAATAGCTATTATCTTGATCAAGAGCGATGATGTCAGAAAAGTTTCGACCACCGATCTGCTCTGCATTCCAGGTCTTCACCCAATCACTGAAAAGTTCTCCCCGGACATTACCAAGGACCAGTGATACAGGCCACTTCAGTGAGAGATATTCAATAAAAGGGAAACGGAATTCTGTGTTAAATGCAGCATAGTGATTTCCAGTATAGGCAAAATAGGGAGCCCCACGTACCGGGAGTACATATTCTGAGAAGTACAGATCCTCGTAGTCAGACAGAATCTCGATATAATTATTATCAAGACGATAGTTCAACCAGTTTCCAATACCGCCAGCCAGAAAGTTCTCCGGGTTCGCACCATGACTGGTGGCTGCAGAAGCACGAAAGGCAAACGAATATTCCCGGGTAAGCTTCAGGTAGCGCCTTATATCTGTCCGCAAAGTCACAAATTGACGAGATGAACTTGCCATTTTGGGAGAAAACCTCATGCCCAGTTCCATGAGCCAGCCATCAACCGGATAAAGACTTCCATAGAGCACATTGTCAAAGCTAGCCTTAACTTCAGGTAATATGTAATAGGCATTCTTGGAGCTCACTTCTTCAAAAGTGTCCAGAAATATATTATACTCCGTAATCCGTTGATGGATATTCAATAAGTTCAGATTTGCTTCAATACGGCTATACTTGGAGACTGGATAATCCATACCTAGCATTGATCCATACTTGCGAAAATTCCATAATTTGCCAACATAATAATTACCGCTAGCATACTGATCCGGAAAATTATATAGCATGACATGTAAATTGGTTCGATTGGGTAAATAGTCATAGCCGAGCAATAGGTCTGAGCTCTCCAGATCCCGATATAATTCAAATCCAAACTGAATTCTGTGATTACCCAATATGTCGGAAAAAACCATGAGGGCATTTCCCTGAGCACCAAAGAAATTACTGTAACCCGCCTGGGCATCTACCATATCGACTGTAAATTGGGTTTTGTATTTTGTTACCTTATAAGCCCCTGTACTATCAACATTACTGGTCACCACAGCTGCTGGAGCTGTACCAGTATTAGCACTACTATACTGATTACCATAGGCGAAAACATGGGACTCATATGGATTCAGCTCGTCTTGCTCAGGCTCAGGTAAGGAATCTGAGTAAGTTAAATCCAGCTGCAGGTTCTTACGTTCGAGGTAATTTGATAAGGGCGGTGGTGCTCCCAGTTTAGTTCGTTCCAGTGGATTATTGATGGTGAAGATATCCCAACCACCGTTTTCATATCCGGCAAAGACTAAGCGAGAATCATCCTTGCTCCAGCTAATCTGGAAAATACCAGTCATGATGTTTGTTACAGCAGTCTCACGTTCCGTCTCCAGGTCATAGAAATAAATATTCCAGATGCCATTACGGTCGGATGTATAGGCTAGCTTTTCAGTGGTATTGGCATAAGAAGGAGAGTCTTCACTACCGGGACTGTTTGTAATGCGATCAATTTGACCTGAATCAACATCTATCGTGTATATGTCTGTAGAACGGAAATTATGGTTCTTTAACAGGTCTCTAGATCTAGCAGAATTTGGGGTCATGTTTCCAGTCAGCAGGTACTGACCTCGATCGGAGACAAACGCTAGTTTACTTCCGTCCGGCGACCAGGAGGGTCGTGTATCAGCAAACAAATCCCAGGTGAGTTGCCTCAGTTTCTTGGTTTTAACAGAATAGAGATAAAGATCGGTAGCCCCATCTTTAAGTCCTGAGAAAGCGACAGTTTGACCATCTGGTGACCAGGCAGCTGTGAATATTCCATCCAGGTTCAGTTTGTGACTGTGTTTGGTTTGCTTCTCTGTATCATAAAAAATAAGCGCATCTTCATTTCCTGACTTAGCAGCAAAAACCAGATGACGATTATCAGGAGCCCATGACAAGCCGGGGCTCAACCATTTCAGTTCCTCTAAATCGGCAGTCCGTTGACCGGAAATAATTCTTTTTACCTCCTGACCATCATCAGCCGACATGACATAAATATCAGCACGACCGGAACGATCTGAGAGGAAGGCTACTTTGCCGCCATTAGGTGAAACAGCCGGACTTACGTTAAAGTAGTTTTGGAGTTTGCTGTGATCTGTTAGACGATAGCCCAGGTCATCCAGGTTACTCCGTCCTTCAATATCAGGCCAATAGTCTTTTCGAACTTCAAAATGCCATTTTTCAGTGAGGGTCTTCAAATCCAGATGAAGGGTGTGCTCTATCGCCCGCGGGACGTCCTTAAAGTGGCGTGTCTCATGAAATATCTCACCAATACGTTCCACTCCAAAAGTCTCACCAATATAGCGAACAAGGCTCTGCCCGCCTTTATAGGCCATATAATAGTTCAGGTATTGGACAGGAGGTAAATTACCGCTGATAGCCGCATCACGGATGATCATATCAGCTCGTGAGTCCCAATCCAGGGATGAGTACTCAGCATAGCCTTCACTGAGCCAGAGCGGGATATTTACCCGCATTTTACCAGACACTATGGAATGGACATTGCCTCCAAAAATCAGATCATTGACCATAGCGTGGGTCAATTCATGGTGCAAGACATGTCTAAATTGCTCATAGCTCCCTTCAAACGGAAGCACCACCCGGTTTTTAAATAGCTCAGTAAAACCTCCGATTCCCTCCTGGAGATAACCAAGCGTAACATTGGTTTGCTGAAAATCATTATGTGAATTATAGACCAGAATAGCAATGCGTTTGCTAAGCCGCCAGTCCAATTGATAGGATATCTGGTTATATGATTTTTCAGCTACATCTGCAGCATAATAGGCTATTTCATCGCCACCCTCATAGAAGTAGACGTCAAAATGGGGAGTCTGTATATAGGACCAGTCCATACCCTTGTACTGGACTTTATTTTTACCGTATTTAGCTTCAACCTGCCCCACGCCAAAGCAGAGAAATAGTATTGTGGTCAGTATAAGCCTGTATATTGTTTTATTTGTATTCATATATGGTGTATGCCGATAGCATCCTCAAGTTCCAATAATTCCGAGCAAGATAAGTCTTAGGGTAAGACTTGTCAAACGCTCATAAAGTTAAGGGATTCGCTGAATTCTGGGGCGTAAAGTAGATATTCAGCCCACTAATATTTCACATTTCAGATAGACTGATCAGGGTTATTTTGCATAGATGAATAAAAAAGCATATTTCTTATCCGATGTTCACTTAAGGTTCTTAATTGATGACGTTGAGCGTGAGCGTCGTCGTGAACTATTCCAACTCATGGATCAGATCAAGGACGAGCAGGCCACCCTCTTTATTGTAGGCGACTGGTTTGACTTTTACTTTGAATACGGCTACGTCGTTACCCAAACCTATTATGATGTTTATGCTAAAATGCGAGAACTCGTAGAAGCAGGCATTACGATTCACTATATGGGCGGTAATCATGATTACTGGTTGGGCGATTTTATGGCGAAAAGTATTGGGGTTAATATCTATCAGCAGGAAAAGACCATTGAGTTTGCCGGAAAAAAATTCTTTCTCCATCATGGTGATGGCTTAGATAAAGAAGATACGGGCTATCAACGCTTACAGAGCGTCATTAGACATCCTTTTTTCATCTGGTCTTTCCGTTGGATTGTCCACCCTAATATTGGACACTGGGTTGCCCAGAAAATATCACAATCCAGTCGTAAAAAGTATTCTGATGAAACTCAGGAATATTTGTTGAATTTGGTGCGCAAAAATTATGAATTTGCAGAAGAAAAATTTGCCCAGGGAGCAGATTTCGTAATCACTGGACATATTCATTATCCAAAATTGAAAACATTCGGAAAAAACACTTTTCTCACCATCGGTGATTTCATCCATTATTTCTCATATGGATATTTTGACGGACTGAATCTATCACTTAAACAATGGCCTGTTAAGCAATTGGAACAAAGGGAATTACCTTGACTTCAAGCTGAATTATCGATAAACTGATTTGATAATTTATCGGACTCTTGAACTAGAAATTGATGGACTTCCACATGAAGCATTTATTGAAACAAGCATTGCTTATTTCCTTGGTAGTAATTTTCGTCGGATCACTTATAAGCTGTAGTTCATCTGGTGAAGTTACACAGAAGACAATCACCAAACAGTATAGTGATTATCGTGATGGTAAGAAAAAGGCGCTCAATAACCTGATTTCCTACTACCGCGATCAAACATTACCCATTGAGATTCGTCAAATTGCCTTGCAAAAAGTTATTGAATCAAACGATCCAATCGGGTTACAAGCGGTTAGAAACTCCCTCAAAGATGGCAAAGATCTGGATTACACCTTATTCACAACAGGCTTAAAAGCCTTAAGTAAAACTAAGGATCCAGAGAATACTCGCACAATTTTACAGGCAATGGCCAACAGTCGTGCTGGATATGTGGCAGTACGAAATGAGATGTTTGGTATTATTGAAACCCAGGTAGATGCTCGATCGGTGGCTTTAGTGCTAAAGCTATATGCTGATGCTCAAGAGGATTACTCTGCCTTTCTACAAAGTCTAACACTAACTCTGGGCAAAATGGATGATACACGGGTAGTACCAGTACTTATGTCCATTGCCAAAAATAAAAAAATTGATATTGGGATTCGGAATCTAGCCGTTGAGATCTTAGCAACTAAGAACGATCCAATTGTGGCCAGACTATTGGCTGAGATGTTGAATAATCCTGGCACCCAAGCCCAGGTCAAAACTTACGCCATATCGATTGTGGATGAGATGAAAGATGGACGCCTGATTTCCAGCTTGATTGATGCGCTACATGATGAACAGCTTACCTACTATTCCATGATTGATGCTATCACAGGTGCTCTGGGGAACTATGACGATCCTGAGCTCAGAGTGGCTATGGTCAAAGTCGCCTTAGATGATGAAATGCCCAGCCGTTTCAGAAAACGAGCCATAAAATCCCTGGCAGCTCAGAAGGATCCAAGAATAACTGCACAGCTGATCACTATCCTTGAGAACCCGGACAATTTCATTTTTTATGCTGATATTCGTGACTTGGTCAGTAGCCTTGACAGTCCCGCCTTAATGCAAAGATTACAACATGTTGCTCGTTCGACTCAGGCATCATGGGAGCGTGAATAATGACTATTTCAAAGATGAGTACTCAAATACTTCGCATCAGCCTGATTGCTCTCCTCCCCCTTATTGGTCTCAGCCAAGATGATACTGAGAAATCAGAAGATCGTGAATTTTTTGAGCCTGAGATAAGAGTCGAAGACACTGGAAAACTAGTTGAGCAATTAAGAACTGAGGTTCAGGCGATTCAAGACGAAATGGATCGTATGCGAATCCAACTGAGAGAGTATGACGATCTTAGCGCTCCCCGTATCCGCAAAGAGATTAAACGTTTGGTCAATTTCCCTGAGAAAGTCAGTGAAATCACCTTGAAGAATGGGACAGTCGTTCAAGGCAAAATCATCTCTGAGAGTATGGATAAAATTATTGTTCAAACTAATATTGGAACGCTTTCCCTGTTCCAGGAAAACATAAAAAAGCTGCAACCATTTGATCGACTGCATGCTGATATTGTCCTGAAGGGTGATTTTGAAGACCAACGTCATACAGATAGTCGTGTTTTCATTGGTGAGGTCAAAAATGATGGTTTGCGTAGAGCTGATTTTGTGCGGGTGAGTTTCAGACTGCATGATCGACGAACCAAGATCATAGCCCAGGATTCTTCATTTATTGCCGGCGAACCTTATTCTTTCTATTCCGGTGTGGTTAGTGAGAGCTCTCTCTCTCCCGGTGAATCTTCCAGTTTTAAAGTTGAGATTAAGCTTCCCGCTGGTATTGATGCAAAAAATATTTCATACGTAACTTATAAAATTCTATTTGACGAGTTCAATTAAGCTTTAAAGGGGGGTCATTAATTTGAGTAGACTTCCTCTTGAACATCACCTCAAGGAATTTATATATTTTTAAACTCTCTAAGGCTACTCAAGGCTTACTGGGTTTATAATCAATTTTTATTGAATCTAAATAGAGAAACATTAAACAGTAATGACCACAGAAGAAAAAAAGAGACCCCCGGAACAAGTTCTTAGCTCTGAGCCAAAAGCCCATGACACGATTAGGTCTGTTCTCAGTAAAGTTGAGAAAAGGTTGGATTCATCCGCTGGCAAAGCCGGAATGGATGAGCTCAAAGAAGCCCTTAAGAAAAAACAAAAAGAGCGTATTGTAAATGCTGCACTTGGTAAATATCAGCAAAATGAACAGCTCAAACCATACCAGGCCGAATTGATTAAACTACAACAACACGTTGAACAAACCGGTAAAAAGGTCATCATCCTTTTTGATGGACGGGATGCATCTGGAAAAGGTGGAACCATCCGTCGAATTACTCGCTATATGAACGAGAAACGCTATCGCATAGAAGTTCCAGGCAAACCCTCTAACCGCCAGCAGACCGAATTGCATTTGAAACGCTATATCGAACGTTTCCCCTCAATTGGAGAAATTGTACTCTTTGATAGAAGCTGGTATAACCGGGCTCTGGTCGAACCAGTAATGGGGTTTTGTACCCAAAAGCAATATCGTGAATTTCTCGAGACTGTTAATTCTTATGAACACAACTTCATCAGTGATGGGCAAACTATTTTGCTGAAGCTCTATTTCTCTGTTTCTAAAGAAGAACAAAATAGACGCTTTGAGAGAAGAATGAACGACCCCCTTCGCCAATGGAAACTTAGTGAAGTAGATCTCCAAGCCCAGGATCTATGGGACGAGTTTACTGAAAAGAAATTCAGATTACTGCAGAAGACCAATTCAACGGAAGCACCCTGGTTTATTATTCGATCTGACAGTAAGCATCTAGCCCGAATAGAAACTATGAAACTTATATTAAACACTGTTCGCTATCGTGGACGAAGCCGGTCATTAGATTTTGAATTAAATAAAGATGTAGTGATCAGTGGAGAACGTGAAGTAAGGCTAATGGAAAGACAACGCCGCAAACATGGTCAATTCATTGGTTAACAACAAGGATTAGGACAATGGACAAAAAACCTGCCCCAAAAAAGCCAGTAACGCCGCGCAAGCGTACCACTACCAAAACAACTGTTGGAAAAGCTCCAGCTAAAGCTAATCAAGTGAAAGAGACCAAGCCGAAACCCAAAAATAAATCTAAAGTCACTCTTCACGAAGGCACTGCACTTAAAAGCATTGATGCAACAGATTCAAAAGGTCGTGTTGCTGTTTTTGTAAAGAAAGAAACGCTGAAATATGAACTTGAGCTAAAACGCTTACAGACAGAATTACTCAAACTGCAGGGTCATGTAAAAGAGCATGGTCTGCGAGTTCTTATGATCTTCGAGGGCCGTGATGCTGCAGGTAAAGGTGGGACCATCAAACGGATTACGGAACATCTTAATCCACGTGGTGCTCGAGTAGTTGCCCTTGAAAAGCCCAGTGATCGTGAACGAAGTCAGTGGTACTTCCAACGCTATATTCAACATCTACCCACAGCTGGGGAAATTGTACTATTTGATCGTAGCTGGTATAATCGGGCCATGGTTGAACCCATTATGGGTTTTTGCACGGATGAACAGAATAAACGTTTCTTAAAGGATGTTCCGCTCTTTGAGCAGCTGCTGGTAAAGGACGGAATAAAGCTGTTCAAGTTTTATTTTTCAGTTTCAAAAGAAGTCCAGTTAGCCCGCTTTCTGTCCAGAGAAGATGATCCTCTAAAGCAATTCAAGATTTCGCCTGTTGATATGGAAGCCCAAAATCTGTGGGATCAATATTCTGTGAAAAAATTCCAGATGATATCAGAAACGAATCGGACTGTTGCCCCCTGGACGATTATACGCTCAGACCATAAAAAGCTGGCTCGCCTTAACACAATCAGGTACATCTTGAAAAATATCGATTATGATGGAAAACTGCCGCTCAAGAATTTCCAAACAGATCCGGAGATTTTAATATCTGGGATTGATGAGCTTAAATTGATGGAAGACTTACTGATGACACCTGATAAATTACCGGGATAGTCCAAACATTCAGGATTCTACTAAAAAGGGACTGTCAATCGACAGTCCCTTTTATTTATACTTAATTTAGTCTTCAGCTTTAAAAGTCGAACTCAATATTTAAAGTTGGTGTGAATGGCAGCAATACAAATGAGCGCTCCTGCTGACTATTAATCACCCAGCTTGATTCGCTAAATTCAAGATTATCACTATCCGTAAGGTTTATCACTTTCAAGCTGACTCTTCCATTGACCTTCTCCCAGGCGATATCCCGATACAATGAGATGTCTGCTCGATGATAGGCAGAGGACCATTCCCAGCTTGTATCATCTTCCAGATAGCGCTTCCCGGAAGCAAGTGTGAAGTCAAACCGATATCCCATTTTATTATTTATTTTACCATCCAGAATAAAATAGAATTCATGCTCTCGATGTCCCGGTAAGAAAATCTTTTCACCCAGCTTATCTGTTATCTGCGCTCTACTATAGCGGTATTTAGCAAGACTCCGGACTCCGCTCGTAAGCTTCTCAACTGATAGATTTAAACCACTGATAGTTCCACTATCGTATTCTAACAGCCAGTCATTTTGCGTACTGAAGTCGCCTCCCCAGCTGCTATCCATTAGAGTTGGTGCAGTTAAAACATCGCTAAAGATTTCAGCTCCAAAGGTATAACCTATGATTGGCATAAACTGACCACCCAGGGTGATATTCAATTCTTCCGGTATAGCTAATGAAGTATCGACAGGAGTTAGAAAATCAAAAAGTGGCTGACTCAAAGTATTTGATAATGAGACCTCCCTGATCATTGGACTTGATTGAACTAGAGAAAAGTAGGCATTATAAATATTGGACGGTTCCCAATTGATTAGCAAACTTGGATTAATAATTAATTGCTCAATAAATGTTGAGTATACTGATTGTAAGCCAATATCAGTGGACAAGTTATAGGGGAGCGTATAGCGATACCCGGCTTTGGCTTTTACTATCCAGCCTTGTCTGTCACCAGGTTCACTGCTATCAACGAAGGCTAATTCTGAATTCAACCTTTCCGCACTAAAACCAGAGGCAATCATGTTATTGCCCCCGAGGAAGTAGTCTGCCTGGGACGAAACTCCAAATGTGCTCAGCGAGTTCACCAGGTCCCCATCGATGTTATTGGAGCGACCTTCCGGTATTTGGTCCGCTCTCAGAAAACTGTGATAAGTTTTACGGTAGATATTGGTTTGGGTCACTAAACGAGGGCTGAAACGGTGTTGAATGCGACTTGATATAAAACCATTATACCAACTGGAGTGAGCACTACGTCCCTTATCGCCCAGCCAATGGAGTTTATCAAAAGTAAGATACATGTTTCCAGAGATCTTGGTATCATCACTTAGGTCAAAAGTGACTTTCCCATTTAAGTCATAAAAATAATAATCAGGTCTGAATTGACGATACACACTATCTGATTGTGCTGTACTTAATGAATAAATTGCATCAAAATCGACCCTGCGTCCTGAAAAATACCAGGAACCGCCGGCAGGATGTGGTCCTGAAGTTGTTAGCCCACTCTCAACCAGACCCAGGATGGCACGTACATCTGTTTCAGAGCGGTTTCCTTCCTTATAAATAAGCTCAGTTGCACTGGTTTGATTCGTATTGGTCTGTTTGATATTTCCAGCCTGATGGCTTTCGATATGTTTAACAGCATCCAAATTAAAAGTCGGATAGACGTTATAGAGGTGGCGACTATTTTCAACGGGTACTCCATCGATAATATAATGGGTAAAGGTTCCGGTTGGATGTAGCCATCTGATGGGTGCTGATAATTCATATGAAAAAGCTTCACCCCCCAGGTTTTCTGTGTCTATCAGTATGATATCTTGTGGTTGTTCAGGTCCAGGAATTTGAGAAGTAATTCTGATTTCTGGAGTGATTAGCAAAGAGTCTTCAACTAAAACTTCTTCACCACCAAGCGTTTGGGGCTGCATGGCAATCGGAATAATAAT
>JAUVDF010000005.1 GCA_030595455.1 Fidelibacterota bacterium
AGTGGGAACTGGTCGTATCGAGCGTGGTGTGGTTAAAGTTGGTGAAGAGATTGAGATTGTTGGTATTGTTGAAGAGAGTAAGAAGACCACAGTAACTGGTGTAGAGATGTTCCGTAAGCTACTTGATAGCGGAATGGCCGGAGACAATGTTGGACTCCTGCTTCGCGGTATTGACAAAGAGTGGTTACGTCGTGGAATGGTTTGCGCCAAGCCTGGTACTGTGACTCCTCACACAAAGTTTAAAGCTAAAGTCTATATCCTGAAGAAGGAAGAGGGTGGACGTCACACTCCATTCTTCGAAGGCTATCGTCCTCAGTTCTATTTTCGTACAACAGATGTAACCGGTGTAGCCAGTCTTCCCGAGGGAACAGAGATGGTCATGCCTGGTGATAACGTAAACTTAACGATCGAGTTGATCCAGCCTATTGCTATGGACCCTGAATTGCGTTTCGCGATTCGTGAAGGTGGCCATACTGTTGGTGCTGGTGTCGTAACCGAAATCATTAAGTAAAGGTTCGGCGGTTGATTTATGCGTGAGATAATTACACTTGAGTGCACTGAATGCAAACATCGCAATTATTCGACAAAGAAAAATAAGCGGCTGCATCCAGCTCGCGTAGAGTTCAAGAAGTATTGTCCTAATTGCAATAAACATATTGTGCACAAGGAAACGAAATAAGAAATGAGTATTAGACAGGAGAGTGGCTCAATTGGTAGAGCAACGGTCTCCAAAACCGTAGGTTGCAGGTTCGAGTCCTGTCTCTCCTGCTCAGATTCTTTAATCGTTATATAAAAATATGAATAAACTAAAAACATTTTTGGACGGAGTTCAGCAGGAATTCAAAAAGATTTCCTGGCCAACCTACGAAGAGCTGAAAGGCTCAACCTGGGTGGTACTCGGAATGTCGGCATTTATTGCTGTTATTCTGTTTACCCTTGATAAGGTAATGTCCGTCCTTGTTCTAAATGTGATCATGGGGCGCTAATATGGCCATGAAATGGTATAGTCTTCGTAGCTTTTCCGGTAAGGAAAAACGTACAAGTGAAGCAATTCTTCAAGAAGCTGAACTAGCTGGCTTGGGTGAGTTGATTCCTGAAGTGCTGGTGCCATCAGAAAATGTCGTAGAAATGCGTGCTGGAAAAAAATACATACGTAATAAGGTGTTTTTTCCAGGTTACATCATGATTCAGATGGAAATTACAACAGAAACTCGCTATCTCGTGGAAAATGTTCCCGGGGTTATGTCCTTCGTAGGACCTAAAGGTGAGCCAGTAGCCCTGAAAGATGTCGAAGTTCGTCGGATCCTCGGTGAGGTTGAAGAACGAGACGGTCAAGAAGTTATGGGCACCATATTTAAAGCTGGTGATCCGATTAAGGTCATGGACGGTCCTTTTGTGGACTTTACGGGTTTTGTTAAGGAAGTTGATGAAGCGAAGCAGAAAGTCAAGGTTGAGGTTTCCATTTTTGGAAGATCGACACCTGTTGAATTAGACTTCCTGCAGATAGAATTAGAGAAGTAAGAAGGTAGAAGCGAATGGCCAAGAAGGTAATTAATAAGATCAAGTTACACATCCCCGCTGGTCAGGCCAATCCCTCACCGCCGGTAGGTCCGGCATTGGGGCAGGCGGGTGTCAATATCATGGAGTTTTGTAAGGCATTTAACGCCAAGACTGAAAAAGACCGTGGGTTAATTATTCCTGCAGTGATTTCTGTCTATGCTGACCGGTCCTTTACATTTATCACAAAAACTCCTCCAGCTGCTGTTCTTTTAAGAAAAGCTGCCGGGATTGATAAAGGTTCAGGAACTCCTAACTCAGAAAAGGTTGGTAAAGTCACTAAGCAGCAGCTTCGTGAAATTGCTGAGATGAAGAAGCCGGATCTGAATTCTCATGATGAAGAGATGGCTATGCGTATTATCGCTGGTACTGCTCGCAGCATGGGCCTTACGGTAGTAGACTAGGAGATTTGAGATGAGCATATCAAAAAAACAAAAAGTGCATCTCGAGAAGGTCGATCGGGCTAAAGAGTACGATCTAAACGCCTGTGTTGAGCTGCTTAAAGAATGTGCGACAGCAAAGTTTGATGAGACCATTGAAGTTTCAGTTAATTTGGGTGTAAATCCAAAATATGCTGACCAGATGGTTCGTGGAACGGTGACGCTTCCTCATGGAACTGGTAAGAAGATTAAAGTACTTGTTTTAGCAAAAGGCCCTAAGGCTGATGAAGCTACTGCAGCAGGTGCTGATTATGTCGGTTTTGAGGAATATATCCAGAAATTGAAAGATGGTTGGATTGACGTGGATGTGATCATTACCACCCCCGATAACATGGGTGAAGTTGGTAAAATGGGTCGTATTCTAGGTCCTCGTGGGCTAATGCCTAATCCAAAAACTGGTACAGTTACTATGGATGTGTCCAAAGCTGTAGATGAATCAAAGGCTGGAAAGATTGAATTAAGAACTGATAAGTATGGTATTGTGCACTCCATAGTTGGAAAAGCATCATTTGATGCTTCTGCAATTCATGAGAACATTACAGTTCTGGTTAATCGTCTAATTGCAATGAAACCTTCCGGTGCCAAGGGGATTTACTTCCAGAAAATGGTCGTAAGCTCAACTATGGGACCTGGAATCAGAATTGACAAAGCTACGCTTGGCGTATAAGCGTTCTTAAGGAGTCAGCAATATGCCAAATCAAAATAATATTAACTCTCTGGACTCGATCCGGGAGAAAGTTTCAAACGCCAGCGCTATTTATTTCACTGACTATGTAGGACTTACAGTCGAAGAAACAAATGCTCTGCGCTCTCTCTTTCATGAAGCTAATGTTGAATTTCGTGTTCTCAAAAACACATTGGTCAGCATTGCCGTCAAGGAGAATGGGTATGAAGGCCTTGAAGAAGTACTAAAGGGACCGACTGCTCTGGCATTTGGAAACGAGGATCCGACAGCGCCAGCTCGAGTGATCAAAGAATTCCTTAAAAAGGAAGGTAAGGCTAAAGAAAAACCAGCGGTAAAAGGATTGGTTTTTGAAGGCCAGGTATTGGACGCCTCTTTCTATACGAAGTTGGCTAATCTACCATCAAAAGAAGAGTTACTTGCCAAACTGCTAGGCGGGCTGATGTCTCCCATGCAGAATACCCTGAGTGTGCTTCAGGCTCCCATGCGGAATTTGGTAGGTGTGTTGATGTCATTAAAAGAAACAAAGAATTAAATCTGGAGGTAATCTACTCATGGGTATTAAACGTGAAGATGTAATGAGCTATCTTGAAACCGCTAACATGCTTGAAATTTCTGAGCTAATTTCTGCTATCGAAGACAAATTTGGTGTCTCCGCTGCTGCTCCTGTTGCTGTTGCTGCAGGTCCTGCTGCTGCTGCCGAAGCTGTTGAAGAGCAGACTGAGTTTGATGTTATTCTTGAAGCTCCTGGCGACAAGAAAATCAATGTTATCAAGGTTGTTCGTCAAGTTACAGCTCTTGGTCTTAAAGAGGCTAAAGAGTTGGTTGATAGTGCTCCCAGCAAAATCAAGGAAGCTGTTTCCAAAGATGAAGCTGAGGCTCTTAAAAAGCAGTTGGAAGAAGCTGGAGCTAAAGTCTCACTCAAGTAGTTTGACTTCCAGTACTAACGCTTATTTAGTTTCGGGCTCGCGGAAGATTTCTTCCGCGAGCTTTTGCGCCTTTAGTTGATTGACTAAACGTGGAGGTGGCTTTTGGCCCTGCCCAGTAAAATAGAACGACTCTCCTTTTCCAAAATTGGTTCACAGGTAGAGCTTCCCAATCTGTTAAATTTACAGGTTGACTCGTGGAAAGAATTTCTACAGGAAGCTGTTGCAACCCATGAACGCGATGTTAAGGGTTTGGAGGCGATATTTCAGGCTGTATTTCCCATTGAGGATAATCATGGAAATTACAAGCTGGATTATGTATCCTACAGTATCGGTTTACCCCGCTATTCCATTGAGGAATGTTTAGAACGTGGTGTTACTTATTCTGTACCTTTGAAAGTTAAACTTATTCTGCATGCCACAGAGGAAGGTGCTGAATCGGGTGATTATTCGGTTCATGTTGAGCAAGACATCTTCTTCGGGAATATACCCTATATGACCAAAGGCGGAGCCTTTGTTATTAATGGTGCTGAACGTGTTATCGTTTCACAGTTAATGCGCTCACCTGGTGTATTCTTTGACATGAAGATTCATCCGAATGGTACCAAGCTTTATTCAGCCCGACTTATTCCTTTTAGAGGAAGCTGGCTGGATATTACCACGGATATACATGATGTAGTGTACGCGGTTATTGACCGTCGTCGCAAATTTCCTATTTCACTCCTTTTACGAGCCATGAAATTCTCGACTAATGAGTCTATTCTTAGTGCTTTTGGAGTTATTCGTGAGTTACGTCTGGCTGACAATGTTGGCCTCAAGGCCTTTTATGACACACCCGTACCGGTAGATGTCGTTAATAAGGAAACCGGTGAAGTTCTTATGGAAGCCGGCGACAAGCTGACGAAAGAAAAAGTTCGTGAGCTCAAGAAGGAAGGTGTTGGAGGAGTGATGGTCGTCAGTGACCCTGAAGATATCGCTTATGATCTCCTGGCTAATACTTTAGCCAAGGATCGTTCTTCTGATACAAACGAAGCCTTGAGAATCTTCTACACAGAAATGCGTGGAGGAGAACCACCGAACCTGGACTTAGCAGAAAAATTTCTGTTCCGTCTCTTCTTCGATCCTAAGAAATATGATTTAGGTGAAGTTGGTCGTTATCGCATGAACAAGAAGTTTGGCATTGATGTCTCTCTGGAAGAGCTCGTGCTGACACCGCAGGATATTATCATGTCGGTGAACTTTTTACTTGAGATGCGTAAAGGTGAACGTGGAACAGATGATATCGATCATCTCGGTAATCGTCGTGTGCGTACCGTAGGTGAGCAGATTGGTAATCAGTTCTCTGTAGCTTTAAGTCGTATGTCCCGTACCATTCGTGAACGTATGAATGTCCGTGATAACGAAAACCTTACGCCACAGGATCTGATTAACTCAAGAATTGTAACATCTGCAATTAGTTCCTTCTTTGGAACCAATCAGTTATCCCAGTTTATGGATCAAACAAATCCATTGGCTGAGGTAACTCACAAACGTCGTCTGTCCTCATTAGGGCCAGGTGCTCTTACGAGAGAACGAGCCGGTTTTGAGGTTCGAGATGTTCACTATACCCATTATGGAAGACTATGTCCGATTGAGACTCCTGAAGGTCCAAACATTGGTTTGATCTCTTCTCTGGCGTCTTATGGTGTCGTTAATCGTCTGGGATTTATTGAAACTCCCTACCGTAAAGTTGTAAATAGTAATGGCAAGCCTAAGGTTTCCAAGACTATCGAATATCTTTCAGCAGATGATGAAGACAGAACTTTCATTGCCCAGGCAAACTCGCCATTGGACAAAGAGGGCTTCATTAAGTCTGATGAGGTACAGGTAAGAATTCGTGGTGACTTCCCCATGATTGACACTGGTAATGTGTCATATATGGATGTATCCCCACTCCAGATTGTCTCACCTGCCGCAGCATGTATCCCATTTCTGGAGCATGATGATGCTAACCGTGCCCTCATGGGATCCAATATGCAGCGCCAATCAGTACCACTACTGTGGCCTGAGGCTCCAATTGTTGGTACCGGTTTTGAGAAAATAGTAGCTAAAGATTCCCGCGCACTGCTCTTATCAGATGTTAAGGGTATTGTCAAAGCTGTAAGCGCTAAAGAAATCTTAATAAAAACCACCCGCCGGATTGATGAAGATATAACCCTCATCGAAGAACCTGGTATGGTGACTTATAAATTGCGCAAGTTCCAGCGTAGTAATCAGGATTCCTGTATTAATCAGAAGGTCCTGGTTGAAGTTGGACAGCGTGTCGCTCCTGGCGATGTTCTAGCTGATGGTATGAGTACTGACCGTGGTGAGTTGGCATTAGGCCGAAACATTACAGTTGCTTTCATGCCCTGGCGTGGATACAACTTTGAGGATGCTATCGTCCTTTCTGAACGTTTACTGAAAGATGATGTCTTTACCAGTATGCGTCTGAAGGAAGTGGAGCTTGAAGTTCGAGAAACCAAGCGTGGTGAGGAAGAGCTTACTCGTGACATTCCGAATGTCAGTGAAGAGGCTACTCGTAACTTGAGTAATGACGGAATCATTCGTGTCGGTGCTGAAGTCCATCCTGGTGATATTCTGATTGGTAAGGTTACCCCTAAGGGTGAGACTGATCCAACGCCTGAAGAAAAACTGCTTAAGGCTATCTTTGGTGAAAAAGCTGGTGATGTAAAAGATGCATCCAAGCGTGCTGATCCTGGTGTCAAGGGTGTGGTTATTCGCACTGAGCTTTATACCCGGAAAGGTCGTGAGTCTCGTGTTGATGAGAAACGTAAGCTTGATGCTCTCAAACAACGCGCCAGCCTTGATAAAACTGCCTTGACCAAAAAGCGCAATGAAAAAGTGAATGCTCTTATCTTGGATCAGCAAAGCGCAAGCGTTATTGATCTAGGTGGTAAGGTCATCATGAAGTCTGGAACTCGTTTCACAAAAGAAGCGATTGCCACATTGAATTTTGAGCGTGTGAATCGTCGTGAGCCAGTTATGGCTGATGAAGTGATTGATACCAAATTGAATAAACTGCTGAATGAATACGAACGTCTGTATCGTGAGATTGAGCAGAATTACGAGAACGATGTCTATAAGCAAAAAGTAGGAGATGATCTGCAGCCTGGAGTTATCCAGCTAGCTAAAGTTCAAATTGCTACCAAGCGTAAGATATCCATTGGTGATAAAATGGCTGGACGCCACGGTAATAAAGGTGTTGTAGCTGCGATCGTTGCAGAAGAAGACATGCCTTTCCTTGCTGATGGTCGACCCGTTGATATTGTTCTGAACCCACTGGGTGTACCTTCTCGTATGAATCTGGGACAGCTTTACGAAACGATGCTCGGTTGGGCCGGTCGTGAATTGGGAGTTATGTTTGCAACTCCTGTTTTTGACGGTGCCAAATTGAGTGATGTGGAAGCGTTGATGAAAAAAGCCAAGCTACCTGTTAGTGGTAAGGAAGAACTCATCGATGGCCGTACCGGAGAATATATTGATAATCCCGTTGCAGTTGGTGAAATCTACATGATGAAACTGACTCACCAGGTTGATGATAAAATGCATGCTCGTTCAACTGGTCCCTACTCTCTTATTACGCAGCAACCATTGGGTGGTAAAGCCCAGTTTGGTGGACAGCGATTTGGTGAGATGGAAGTTTGGGCTCTGGAAGCATATGGAGCAGCTCACACGCTCCAGGAAATGCTGACGATCAAATCTGATGATGTTGAAGGCCGTTCGCGAGCCTACAACGCCCTGGTTAAAGGGGATAACCTACCCGAATTCGGTATACCTGAATCCTTCAACGTATTGCTACGTGAAATGAAGGGCTTAGGGCTGGATGTTGAATTAAAGTAAAAAGGGAGTACTCCTTTGCTTAATAAATCTGTAGTCAACGACTTTACCGAGATAACGATCCGTCTGGCCTCACCGGAAAAGATTCTTCGCGAATCCCGTGGTGAGATTTTCAAGCCGGAAACCATTAATTACCGTACTTACAAGCCTGAGAAAGATGGTTTGTTTTGTGAACGCATCTTTGGTCCTGTAAAGGATTGGGAGTGTCACTGTGGTAAATATAAGCGGATTCGCTATAAGGGAATTATTTGTGATCGCTGCGGGGTTGAAGTAACCCGCAAAAAGGTCCGTCGCGAACGTATGGGGCATATCACCCTGGCTGTTCCGGTCGTGCATACCTGGTACCTGAGATCAATCCCGTCAACCCTGGCTCATACCCTGGGAATGACTTCGAAGAATCTGGAACGTATTATTTATTATGAATCATACGTTGTTATCGCTCCCGGTAAAGCTGATGTAGAGTCTGGAGAGATTCTAGATGAAGAAGATTTTATAGAATTAGATGCTATTTACGGTCCTGATGCTCTGGGAGCAGATGAAGAAGACGTTTTCGTTGCCAAAACTGGTGGTGAAGCTATTCTTTCAATGCTTCGTGATCTGGAAATTAGAAAGATCATGATCGAGCTGAAAGAGATTGTTAAGACTACCAGAAGTCAGCAGAAAAAGGCTGATGCTCTGAAACGTCTTAGAATGATCAAGGCTTTTGATACGGTCGCCAGCGATGTACCCAATCGTCCTGAATGGATGGTTCTTACCATTTTACCAGTAATTCCACCTGAATTGCGCCCCTTGGTGCCTCTGGATGGTGGACGATTTGCTGCTTCCGATCTTAATGACCTTTATCGTCGCGTTATTATCCGAAATAACCGTTTACGTCAACTGATGGAGATCAAGGCTCCTGATGTGATTTTGAGAAACGAAAAGCGTATGCTGCAGGAATCAGTAGATTCACTGTTTGACAATAGTCGCAAGCAGAGCGCCGTTCGTTCAGGAACACGTCGTCCATTGAAATCTCTTTCTGATATGTTGTCCGGTAAACAGGGACGTTTCCGTCAGAATCTGTTGGGTAAACGTGTTGATTATTCAGGTCGTTCAGTAATTGTTGTGGGACCGAATCTAAGACTGCACGAGTGCGGTATCCCCAAAGAAATGGCGATTGAATTATTTAAACCACACATCATTTCCGAGTTACTGGTTCGCAGCTATGCCAAAACGCCTAAACAGGCTAAGGTTATGGTTGAAGAAAAGATGCCGGAAATTTATGATGTGCTTGAATATGTAGTAAAAGATCACCCCGTTATGCTTAACCGAGCACCAACCTTGCACCGTTTGGGTATCCAGGCCTTCCAGCCTGTATTGATCAACGGTCGCGCTATCCGCTTGCATCCGCTTGTGTGTTCAGCTTTTAATGCTGACTTTGATGGTGATCAGATGGCAGTTCACCTGCCCCTGTCACCAGAAGCAATTACTGAAGCACGTATGCTGATGTTGTCTAGTCATAATATTTTGCATCCTGCTCACGGTTCGCCGATTACTATTCCTTCACAGGATATGGTTCTGGGTTGCTACTATATGACTAAGCTTCGTCCTGGTGCCATGGGTGAGGGTATGACTTTTAGTAAGCCAGACGAGGCTCAGCTGGCTGTTGCCAATAAATATCTTGATCTGCATGCTAAGATCAAAGTTCGTTTAAATGGTGAGCTCATAGAGACCACAGCTGGTCGTCTTTTGTTAAACACTGTTTTACCGGCTGATTATCCATTTATTAATGAATTAATCACCAAGAAGAGCCTTGAGAAGTTGATTAGTGATGTTATGCGCTTCGCTGGTAACTACCATACTGTATTATTCCTGGATGCACTTAAGAAGCTTGGCTTTGAATATGCCACCAAGAGTGGTGTTTCAATTGGTTTAGCCGATATTCTGATACCTGGAAAAAAAGAAGCACTGCTTGAGCGTTCTACCAAAGAAGTTGATAAAGTCAACGCTGACCGTAAAGCCGGTTGGTTAACTGAGGGTGAACGCTACAACAAGGTGTTGGATATTTGGACGCACACCACCAACCAGGTTGCTGGAATGATGATGGATGAGTTGAGTGCCGCTGATCATGGTTTCAACTCAGTCTATATGATGGCTGATTCTGGAGCTCGTGGATCATCAGATCAGATTAAACAGCTCGCTGGTATGCGTGGTTTGATGGCTAAGCCACAGAAATCCTTGAAAGGTAGTCAAGGGGAGATTATTGAAACCCCGATTACTTCCAATTTCAAGGAAGGTTTATCTGTACTGGAATACTTTATTTCTACTCACGGTGCTCGTAAGGGACTAGCTGATACTGCTCTTAAAACAGCTGATGCTGGATATCTGACCCGTCGTTTGGTTGATGTGGCTCAGGATGTAGTTATCCGTTTGGAAGATTGTGGTACGATCAAAGGAATTGATGTAAAAGCCTTAAAGCAGGGTGAAGATGTAATTGAGCCCTTGCGCGATCGTATTAAAGGTCGGGTTTTACAGGAAGATGTCTTTGATCCGATCACAGATGATATGATTGCTGAAGTCGGTAGTCTCGTTGATGAAGCACTAGCACTTCAAATCTCAGAATCCAATGTTGAAAAAGTTCGTATTCGTTCCGTATTGACCTGTGAGGCTGAATTTGGTGTTTGCGCGAAGTGTTATGGTCGCAATATGTCAACTGCAAAACTGGTAAACGCTGGTGAAGCAGTTGGTATTATGGCTGCTCAGGCAATTGGTGAGCCTGGTACTCAGCTGACGCTACGTACTTTCCATATTGGTGGTACTGCTTCACGTATTATTGAAGAGAGTGAACTGGCTGCTAAGCATGCTGGTGTTATTCGCTATTCATCTGGTTTACGGGTAACTAAAGAGACGAAAGACCTTGGTCGCATTTCTCTAGTTCGTAATAACTATATGGAGATCATCGATGAGAATAACCGGGTTCTGACTCGCGCCAACGTTCCCTATGCCAGTGTTGTAGAAGTGGCTGATGGAGAAACGGTGACCAAGGGTCAAGGACTGGTTCGTTGGGATCCACGTACTGATTTTATTATTGCTCAGAGTCCTGGAACTATCCGCTTTGTGGAAATCGTTGAGGACATGACTTATGTTGAAGAGTCCGGAGAGTCTGGTAAAGTAGAACGGACTATTACTGATGCCCGCGGTATGCGGATGACGCCTCGTGTCGAGATTGTTGACGCTGACGGTAATGTCATTGGTAAAGATGTTGTTCTGCCAGTTGGTGCTGTTTTGACTGTTGAAAATGATCAAAAAATCGCTGCCGGTACTACTTTAGCAAAATTCCTCAAGGGTAAATCTAGAACTGCTGATATTACCGGTGGTTTGCCACGTGTCGCTGAGCTGTTTGAAGCTCGGAATCCATCAGATCCTTCTGTTGTGACAGAGGTCGCTGGACAGGTACACTATGGTGACCTGAAACGTGGTGTCCGTACCATTCTTGTTGAAACACCTGATAATGTAAAATATGAATACTCCATTCCATATGGTCGTCATATCATTGTTCTGGATGGTGATTTTATTCAGGCTGGTGACAGACTATGTGAAGGCCCCGTTGCCCCGAAAGATATTCTGCGTATTAAGGGTGAACGCGAGGTTCAGGAATACTTGGTTAACGAGATTCAGGAAGTTTACCGTTTACAGGGTGTGCGTATTAATGATAAGCACATTGAAACCATTGTACGTCAGATGATGCAGAAAATACAGGTTGAGAATCCTGGAGACACACAATTCCTACATCAGGACCGTGTGGACAAGTTCAAGTTCGCAGCTGAGAATGAGAGAGTACTTGCCCAGGTTGTTGTAGAACAAGCCGGTGAGTCTGAATATACTGAACATCAGCTAGTGGATCGTGCTGAGATGAAAGAAGCAGTGGCTGAACTGAAGAAGAACAAAGCAGTTCTGCCGGAATATCGTGATGGTGAACCAGCAACGCATACACCACTCTTGTTAGGTATCACTAGAGCTTCTTTAAATACAGAAAGTATCTTTTCGGCCGCTTCATTCCAGGAAACCACTCGCGTGCTGACGAATGCTGCTATCAATGCTAAAACAGATACGCTGCGTGGTTTAAAAGAAAACATTATTGTTGGTCGCTTGATTCCTGCTGGAACTGGCCTTGCTAAATATGGCAAGATCACGGCAGAGGGACCAGTGAATGAAATTGCGGAACAAGTATTAGAAGTCAGG
Source organism: Fidelibacterota bacterium (assembly GCA_030595455.1). GTDB lineage: Bacteria > Fidelibacterota > UBA8477 > UBA8477 > JABMPR01 > JABMPR01. Next base: position 11,706 of record JAUVDF010000005.1, read on the forward strand.
AAAAAACGCGAAGAAGCCAAGGTTTTTTCTAGAGAAAATTCAGAGCCCGAAAGTGAATAAATGACCTTGACTGATCATGGGTCTGAAATTATACTGTGCGGCTTTTTAAAAGGAGATTAAATGCCCACGATTAATCAATTGGTGCGAAAAGGCAGAAAAAGCCTTGTTAAGAAGAAAAAAGCACCAGCATTGCAGTCATGTCCTCAACGTAGAGGCGTGTGTACAAGAGTTTACACCACTACCCCGAAAAAGCCGAACTCGGCACTTCGGAAGGTAGCGCGTGTCCGTTTAGCTAACGGTATTGAAGTGACGGCCTATATACCTGGAGAAGGTCACAATTTACAGGAACACTCAATTGTATTAATTGAAGGTGGTCGTGTAAAGGATTTACCAGGTGTTCGCTATCACATTATTCGTGGCACATTGGATACTGCCGGTGTTGAAAATCGTAGAACAAGTCGTTCACGCTACGGCGCAAAACGACCAAAATCATAAGACTATTGACTGATGCGTAGACGTAGACCAGAAAAAAGAAGTATTTTGCCCGATCCTGTATATGGTGATGTGGGTGTTGCTCGTTTTGTCAACTACCTCATGGAGCGTGGCAAAAAGGGTTTGAGTGAAAGAATCCTATATGGTGCTTTTGATATTATGAAAAGCAAAACCAAAAGTGATCCTTTGGAGCTATTTAAAAAAGCAATAGAGAATGTAGGTCCTATTGTCGAGGTGAAATCTAAACGAGTTGGTGGTGCTACCTATCAGGTGCCCATTGAAGTTCGTGCCAATCGCCGTCAGGCTTTGGCTTATCGCTGGATTATCTCTTATGCTAAAAAACGCTCCCAAAAAACTATGGCTGAGAAATTGGCTGCTGAGTTAATAGGTGCTGCCAATAGTGAGGGCGGTGCAATTAAAAAACGTGAAGATACTCATCGTATGGCCGAGGCAAATAAAGCCTTCGCTCATTTTAGGTAAACAGTGAAGAATACTGATCTAAATAACGTAAGAAATATTGGCATCATGGCTCACATTGATGCTGGTAAGACTACAACTACTGAGCGTATCCTTTACTATACTGGCCGTACCCATCGTATTGGCGAGGTGCATGATGGCGCCGCTACCATGGATTGGATGGAGCAGGAACGTGAACGTGGAATTACGATTACTTCTGCTGCTACTACAGCTTTTTGGGATGACCATCGCATTAATATTATTGATACCCCTGGCCACGTTGATTTTACGGTAGAGGTTGAACGCAGTCTGCGTGTACTTGATGGAGCCGTTGCTCTGTTTTGTGCGGTAGGTGGTGTTGAGCCACAAAGTGAAACTGTATGGCGTCAGGCTGATAAATATGGTGTTCCCCGGATCGCCTTTGTTAATAAAATGGATAGAACAGGTGCAGACTTTTACCACGTTCTGGAAATGATTAAAAAACGGCTCGGTGCAAATCCAGTCCCCATCGTTTTACCGATCGGGGCAGGTGATATGTTCACTGGTCTTATCGACCTGCTCAGTATGAAAGCAATTCTATATAATGATAGCTCCCTAGGAGCTCATTTTGAATATAGTGATATCCCTAAGGATATGATTGAGAAGGCTGAAGAGTATCGCCATCACTTGATTGAAGAAGTGGCTAGCTATGATGATTCTCTGCTTGAGAAGTATCTGGAAGGTATTGAATTAGAGCCTGAAGAAGTTCGTGCTGCTATTCGTGCTGCTACGCTTGATGGTTCTATGATCCCAACTATGGTTGGGTCTGCCTTTAAGAATAAAGGTGTTCAAAGACTACTTGATGCTATTATTGATTACCTGCCTTCCCCAGTGGATTTACCTCCAGTCGAAGGTCATGATATTGATGATAGTGAGAAGGTGATTAGCCGTAAAGCAGATGAGAATGAACCCTTTGCTGCTTTAGCATTTAAGATCATGACTGACCCTTATGTGGGTAAGTTAACCTTCTTTCGTGTTTATTCCGGCTCGGTTAAGACTGGAGATTCAGTGCTTAACTCGATTAGTGGGAAAAGAGAGCGTGTCGGTCGTCTGATGGTCATGCACTCGATTAAACGTGAAGAGCGGGACGTAATTTATGCCGGTGAAATTGCTGCAGCTATTGGTCTGCGTAATACTCGCACCGGAGATACCCTTTGCGATCAGAAACACCCACTGGTATTAGAGTCCATGGACTTCCCTGAACCAGTTATCTCAGTTGCTATTGAGCCTGAGTCAAAAGCTGATAATGACGCTTTAACAGTTGCCATGTCAAAACTGGCTGAGGAAGATCCTACTTTTCTGGTAAATGTTGATCATGATACTGGTCAGACAATTATCCGCGGTATGGGTGAGCTTCACTTAGAGATTATTGTTGACCGTCTTTTAAGAGAATTCAAGGTTAACGCTAGAGTTGGTACCCCTCAGGTAGCTTATGTTGAGACTATCTCTAAGAAGGTAGAGCAAAACACCAAGTTTTCTCGCCAGACTGGTGGTAAGGGACAATACGGTCATGTTATGATCCGGGTTGAGCCCAACGAGTCCGGTAAGGGATATCATTTTGAAAATAAAATTGTCGGTGGTTCCATTCCACGTGAATACATCCCCGCTGTTGATAAAGGTATGCAGGAAGCCCTTAAGAATGGTGTCCTGGCTGGTTATCCCATTATGGATGTTCGTATAGAGCTCTATGATGGTAGCTATCACGATGTTGATTCTTCAGAAATGGCTTTTAAGATCGCAGGATCTATGGCTATTCAGGCAGCTTGTAAAAAAGCTAATCCAAAACTGATGGAGCCAATGATGGCTGTAGAAGTTGTGGTCCCTGAGGAATATCTAGGTGATGTGATGGGTGACATTTCTTCACGCCGTGGCAAAGTACAGGGTATGAATCCCCGTAAAGATGCCCAAGTCGTGAATGCATTTGTACCACTGTCTGAAATGTTTGGATATGCAACGGATCTCCGTTCATTGACCCAGGGTCGTGCTGTGTTTAGTATGCAGTTTGATCATTATGGAGTTGTTCCAAATAGTATCGCTGAAAAAGTATTTGAGAAAGCTTAAGGCTAAAAAAAGAAGCCTGAGAGGAATTTAAAATGGCAAAACAGAAATTTGAACGTACCAAGCCTCACGTGAACGTCGGAACGATCGGTCACGTTGATCACGGTAAGACAACATTAACAGCAGCAATCACACAGGTCTTGGCAGCCAAGGGTTTGTGTGAAGTTCGTTCATTT